>NZ_JAKUDW010000072.1:0-27094 GCF_022662595.1 Bacillus cereus group sp. BfR-BA-01524
AAACGTTTCAATAATTTCTTTTAATGTTGGGACTTTAGCATTTTCAAATTCTTTCTTTGCTAAGTTCGGATATTTTTCGTTGAAAAAAGAACCTGCATTTAGTTGCTTTATTTCTTCTAATGTATGCTCTTTCACTAGCCCTGTACCATTTGTTGTACGGTTTAAGGTTTCGTCATGCATAGCCACTAAATGTCCATCTTTTGTCATTTGGAGATCAATTTCTATATAATCTCCATTCATTTGTTGGCCTAATTGATATGCCTCTATTGTATGTTCAGGTGCGAACGCAGAAGCACCTCTATGTGCGATATTTTTTATATGATTTGATTGATTAATAGCTTTAGTATACTTATGTTCATTTATTTTCTGAAAAACAAAGATACTTATTACTATAAAGGCACAAATTATTGTAACGAGATATATCTTTTTCATAACAATTTATAAACTCCTATATAAAGACGATTTAACTTGAATAATTTACTCAATTAAATGTCGATTTTCCAATACAGTCATTTTGCCGATAGCTTGAAATCCTGATTTTTTATAAATATTGATTCCATCTGGTGAAGCTTGTAATACACAATACGTATTTTTAAATTTTTGTGCTTCTTGCAGAAGGAAATTGAATATAGCAGATCCGAACCCTCGTCCTCTCATTCCTACTTTAGTTGCTATGTCATAAATACCAATACTATCTTTTGAACATATCAATGAACCAACAGTTACGACTTCACCTTCATATAACCCTAAAAATAATTTCATATTCTCACTGTTACATATATCAAGATTAGAAATTTGATTATAGAATGCTTGTACATGTATACCTTCTTCTGATGTGCCGAATAGATCAGCTAACGTTTCTCCAAATTTATTTATTTGTCCAGGTGAAGATGCTTGTTGAATAGTAAAACTTACTGGCATGTTTATTGTTGGGGAAATTGTTTTTAAGTCTGCTACCATCGCAATATTCTGTTCCGCTTTTTTTAAACCGATTTTAATTAACTCGCTTTTTATATCCCGCTCTTGCTCCTCATCCCATAACCAAACACTCATTGGAAAATTTCTTTGATAATAGTATTCTACCTCTTTATATAATTTCTCGATCCCTTCCGTTAAATTATTGTTTAGTAGAGTGATGATATTAAATGTATCGGCAGGTAATCCACAATCAACAGCAATATAATCTTTCGTTTTTTTTATACTCATTCCGGGCACAAATTGTGCAACATATGAAGTTTTAAATGCAAAGTTATCTAGTAGTAGTTGTTTATAATTCATCAATAGTTCTCCTTTTCATAAAAAGTAACACTCGAATTTTTCTATATTAAATATAACATATTAGAAATTTACCATTTTCTATAAAAAGTACCTCTTTAAATTGTGCTCTATAGTTTAAAATAATTAAAAATGATATAACGTTGTCGGAATGAAAAAAGTGGTATATAATAAATATTAACATTACTAGTAATTATTTTAGGTATTCCTAGAATAAAGGAGCGATACATATGAAAATTACTATTTATTTCGGAAGTCATGAAGATCAAGATGTTCGTACTATGGACTGTCATTTAGATGTAGAAGATACAGAAGAGATTGTTTCTGTATCATAATATAAATAGTTAGGGTAAACCCTATTCCTTACAGCGTTTAAGGCACCTTTTATAAGGTGTCTTTTTTGTTATATTTTCATCAAAAACCCTTTACTTTAGAGCGTTTTAATAGTAAAATATAAATATACGAACAAACGTTCTTTTTATTTTAAACGTACATGAAGGGATGATTTTAACAATGGCTCCATTAAAGCGCAGAGGAAGAAAAAAGCAAGCACCTATTATTTCAAATACAGGCTTTATCGGCTCTGTCTTTATTGATACATTGGAGTTACAAAAGAAATCCTATTATTTCGCTCGTAAAAAACTTCAAATTGTTCATCACGTACTAGATGGTCTCTCTGGAGCAACAAGTGCTTTATTTAAAGAACATAACATTTCAGCATACATGTCATGTGTGTATTTACATAAACAAAAGAAAATTGGTTTTGTTCTTTCAACGAAACCATTTGAACAAAGTGATGGCGTTGCTTATTTTGTAAATTATTTAATCGAAAAGAATTTTTATGGCGGCCATGATGAAGATGTAGAATATCAAGAAGTATTTAATACAGGTTTTATCGGTGTAGTATTCGCTGATTTATCTAGTATAGATCGCTTTAATTTCGAGTTTGAAATGGGCATGCTAACGAAATTAATGAAAGATATGATTATTCCGGTTAAAGAACTCTTTTTACGCCATAATGTACCGGCTTACATCTCCACTTCTCACTTAGAAGAACAAAACAAATTAGGTTTCGTTCTCTCTGTAAAGCCATATGACGAACGCGCTGAAGCAGATTTATATTTTGAAGCATATTTAAAAGAACGCGGATTATTTATTGGTGATGAAGAAGATGATATTGATAAGATTGTCATTAGAAAAACCGCTGAATTACGATAGAAAAGCGCAGGATTAGCATCCTGCGCTTTTTATAATTTATGAAACTGATTTACCAAATAAACGGTATTAATTTTTTTGTTTTCTGTTTATAGACTGTAAATTGTTCTCCATACTTTTTCTGTAAGTAACCATCAGATTTTGGAATATATTCAAAAACGAATACAAAGAACAGGCCTAGAGGTATAAATAAACTATAAATATTGCTAGCGATAAATGCTAAACCTAACACCCAAAGGCAATCCCCCAGATAATTAATATGAATCGCATATTTAAATAAACCACCTGTATATAGCTTACCTTGATTTACAGGATTGTCTTTAAAGGATTTTCTAAGCAGCTCTGAAACTGTGTTTAACATACTTCCTCCTAAAAACAATATCCAACCTATTGTAAGTAATATTAAATTAGGATCCTGATTACTAGTAATCATTAAGATTGGAAAACCTAAATAATAAATTCCAAAAGCAATGCTGTTCATAATGGCTTCTTGCCATGAAATCCCTCTAGGCAACCATATAAACATCATAGCCGTTAATCGTAAAGCGATGATAATCAAAGCTATAAACAGCCCTATTGAAATGCCTGGTTTGAAATAAGTAATGAAAAGTAAGTAATACGCAATGATTAGATAGATAATCTCAGTAACTAAAATTAATATTTTTTCTTTTATTGTTGGCCGGTTTATACCATACATTGTGATACGCTCCTTCCTTTATTCATTTTATAGGAAAATAAACTTCTATGATATTATTCTCCTCCTGTGTGCTATAAGGATTCGTTTTATAAACTTCAAACGGAGCTCCATTCAGTTTATAGTTATTTTCTTCAATCCAAACATGTAGCTTTGTATGAATAAAAGGTAATTCTTCGTAAGAACCAATAAGCGTAGCCATTGCGCAAAGACCGGGATTAAACACTTTTGTTTTATTTGTGGCTTCTGCAAGGGGAATCGCAATTTCCACATCATAATTTTCAGGTACATATTCTGAACTATGGAATATAGCAAGTGGTTTTGCACTAGGTAATAAATTTTCAAATAAAATTTTACTAAACAACTCATTAAAGTGTATTAGGAAATCAGCGGTATTAATTTGTTTTCGCTGAGATAATATATTATAGGTTAGGTGATTTACAAGATTAATCTCAATACGATTTAAGTAACCTATGATACTTTCCTCTTCATTTAATTGTTGAATATCAAGCTTTAATTCTTTTAATAAAGAAGAATAATATGTTATCTGCTGTGTTAGATTTTCTTGTTTGCCTTTCATTTTAGAGTTAAGCAATTCAGTATTCTCCCGATCTTCTAAAATATCCTTAATTTCTTCCAGCGAAAATAAATAAGTTTTTAATCGTGTAATCAATAAGGCTATTTCTAATTGGAAAATATCATAGTAGCGATAGCCATTCTTAACGTCTATGAAAGCTGGTTTTAAAAGCCCAATTTCATCATAATAGCGCAGCGTCTTCATTGTAAGATGAGATATTTTTGAAAACTCTCCAATTGAAAGCATAATACTCACCTCCTGTATTTAATTATTTTAAATATACTGCTTCCTGTAAGGGGAAGGTCAATCCACAAAGTTAAATTTTATTATTGTATTTCGGAACGATATTCATCCCCTCAACCTAAAATTTTAAAGTTATTCTCCAGAACGAATATGTAATCTTTTCAAAATAGTTCATGGGAAATCAGCCCATTTTTTCATTTTATAGTATTTGCATTTCTTATCTTGAAAAATGTAGCAGTATCCATTATATAAATAATCTAAGATCTACTAAGCGCTATAATCTTTCGAATGAACTTCTAATATGAAACAATTCGATGAAACTTTAATTACTATTAAATATAAGATTCCCCCTACAATTGTAATCATGTAGGCTGGAATATAATTTAATAATAGACCGGATAGCGCCATTGCTATAGGAAGCATCATTTTACTTATACTTAATCCAATGCTGAGAACTCTCCCTCTATATTCATTAGGAATCTCTTTTTGCATGAAATAAGCTATAGGTATATCAATAAGCACTATAATTAGCCCTAAAAAGAACATAACAACACAATAGGTAATAGCGTATACAAAATCATTTACCTCAAAATTTTTGAATAAAACTGGAATTCCTGAAATAATCATAAAAATCGCCAACATAAAACTTAACTTTTTCAAAAGATAAGCGTAAGAAAAACGATCAGTTATCTTTTTTACTAATATTGCACCAACTATCATACCTATCGGGAAAGTCCCTTGAATCATACCAAATTGCTTAGAACTAAGATTGAGAACTGTGTTAATAATGTATGGCAACGGAACAGTTACAGCAAAGCCTAAAAAGAAATTAAGAGAAATTAAAATACTAAAAGTATTTTTTAAGCTTTTCCGCTCCAATAAATAAGAGTATCCCTCCTTTATATCTTCAATAAAATTAATTTCTCTAATTGAACATTCCTCATTTATGTTTTGCTCAAACAATTTAAAGTTAATAAACAATATGGAAATAGCCGAAAGGATAAATGAAATACCATTTATAATTATAAAAATTTTAATATCAAAAACTGCAAAAACAATCCCCCCTAACATAGGCCCTAGAATTAAAGATATAGAATCGATAATTTTACTTATAGAATTAATACTCATTAACCGCTCTTTAGTGACCATATTCGGTTTTACGGCCTCTAAACCTATTCCAAAAAAAGTTGTAAATACTGTCATAAGAAAGGTAGTAGTATAAATGATGAATAAGTTTAATCCATAATAGCTGCTTAATATATAAACAGTTATTAATAAGCATCCGCTTAGTAAATCCATACAAATAACCAGTTTCTTTTTATCAACCTTATCAGCAATGACACCGGCAAATGGATTCATAACAATCATTGGAATCGTTCCTAATATGAGCGAAATTGCAAAATTTAACGCAGATCCGGTTATTTGTAAAATATACAATCCTAATGCAAAACTATAAATAGAGCTACCAAATAGTGATACTGTTTTTGCAATTGAATATAAACAAATATTTCTTAGTTCTTGGTTTCTTTTTTTATTTTCTATATGTAATCGTAAACTTCCCATCACTTTTCCCCCTGCCTAACTTTGTGTTACGTACATTGTAAGTTCTTGGGTCAACCCAATAGCAATATGTACTATTTGAAAAGTTTTAAGGGGAAATAAATAAAAGATGGGGTTAACCCCATCTTTTTCCGAAAAATGAATATGTATAAATTTCTTCTCCTTGAACAAAGAAATCCTCGTACCTTCCCCCTCGTATCAAATAATTTGAAGTACTTTCATCAATAGATTGAAACTGTAAATTTTCGATTTCTTTTGTTACTTTTGCAGATGTAAAATTCTCTCTGAGTCTAGGTGCAATTTGGCTATTTATACTAAATTTATTAAATAAAATAAATGAACTTAATAAATAACAATTGTGTTTAAAAAGGGAATTTAATTCGCACAATAAGAACTCCTCATGTTCAAAACTATAATTACTTGTACCTGATTGATCGATTACAATATCAACAGAATTATTCTGAATAGGTATGTTTAGAAAGTCGGCACAGATAAATAACATATTTCTTTTCACATTTCTTCTCTCAATTACATCTTTTAAAAGTAAAAGTTTATTCAAATCTCGATCAACAGCAATATATAAACACTCTTCCGGTAGTTCTTCATAAATATTTCGTAAAAAGAACCCAATACCACACCCTAAATCAAGTAGTATTTTTTCATTTAAATCTAATTGCATTAGTTTCTTTTTCGCCCATTCTCCTCCTCTTTGAACATTTTCCAAAAAAGCAGTATCAGTTTCATGAATATAATCCGAAATAGAATCTTCAAGTGATTTCTTTTCATACGCTTTCACTGAGTTGCCAGCTGTTAAAACCCCTGAAATAATCGTGTATTCTTCACCACAATTACAAATTAACTTTCCCTCAATAATTTGATTCTTATTAATAATGCCATCTTCAAGAATTAAATTTCCGTTACACTTAACACATTTAAACAAATGAAGTACTTTTAAATCTACCCCTAAAATTGAACTCGAAATTTCAGTTTCTATAGATAAATTATGTAACGCTTCCTTTAATTTGCATTTTCGTACCTCTAAAGTTTTTATTTCTTGTTCAATCTTTTCATATTTTACTTTAAATAAAGATTGATAAAAATTATCCTTTTCATAGTCTAAGGATTTCCCTAAATTTTTATAAAGAAACAGTTCTTTAATTTCATACAAGCTAAACCCTAGCCATTTGTACTCTAATATAAGTTCTATATCCTTTTGACAATACTCGTCAAAAAAATAGTGACTTCCTTTTTTCTCAGGAATAACGAGTCCGAGGTCCATATAATGTCTAATCGTATCTACACTTACATTATTTACTTCTGCAAACTTACTGATTTTCATCCTAATCACTACCATTTATATATTTGTTTATACATACTTCTTTATTATTTTAAAAAATCCTTTCATCTCCCTATACAAAATTATTTATGCTATGAAAAAGATGTAATTAATTTTAAAGTTACGCCACATACCCATCAAGCTAAGCTTATATAAGTTTAGCTCCTCTTTTTTAATCTTGAATTAAAAAAAGAGGAGCAGGTAGTACGTTTATGTTTATATATCTATAAACTGTGAGTTCATGGATGAATTAAAAACTGCGGCGTAAGTACTACAGTTTCTTCCTTCTTCATTGAGTTGAAATATGTAAAGTTACGTACTTTAACTGTAGCGGACTTGTACTACGCGTTCATATTAATTTTATAGACGTTTAAGGATTTTGTTTTATGGGTAGTATTCTTGCTGTGGAATCGGGATTGTAAATATAGATGAACGTGATTCAAATAAAAAAAGGTACTCCTAGAAGTACCTTTTTTACTATTCTATATGTGCGAACGCTTTCAAAATTATTGGATATAAATTGATGTACGCATTGTATTAAATGGTGCATTTATAGATGTCTTTTGGTACTCAAAAGTTCCTTTTTGGTGTCCAGAAGCATCCCATTTATAATACCAGCCAACGATTGGTCTTCCACCAATTATAGTGGAATCAATAC
Source organism: Bacillus cereus group sp. BfR-BA-01524 (assembly GCF_022662595.1). Lineage (NCBI taxonomy): Bacteria > Bacillati > Bacillota > Bacilli > Caryophanales > Bacillaceae > Bacillus > Bacillus cereus group sp. BfR-BA-01524. The sequence goes on from NZ_JAKUDW010000072.1 coordinate 7,559, forward strand.
TTTTTACATTAGAACCATTCATTTTAGCAAATGGGTTTTGGCCATAGCCCATTTCTTTCGTTGTAATATATAAGTATTTTCCCCCGTGGTTACGCGATGTGCTGAAGCTGTTCTGATTAATTGTTTCTACCCCGCCTAACTCAGACTCTACTTGTACGACGTTCAGTGAAGTAAGTGGTGCTGCTGGTCCAGCTGAAGCTTCTGTTGCCATTCCTAATCCGATGAACGCTGTGATTGCTAACGATGAAATCCCTAGTGCTGCTTTTTTAAACATAAAAAACATCCCCTTCCATCTATTGTTTTCTCTTTCATTGTCAATATAATCCTAATAATCTTATATGTAAATAGATTGTAGCTGTATAAATATTAGTGCGAATATTCTATTATATGTTTCTACAATTCTATTACTCAATATGAATGATTTACAGTGTAAAACGAAATACACATTACAAATTGATTCTATTATTTTCATTATTAACTAGCGTATACCGAATTTAAACCATATGAACCATTGTCACTATTTTTTTGGTTCATAAACAGATGCCTATATTTCTTGTTACTGTATAATAATGTTACATCAAACTGATGTAAGTACACATAGAAACAATAAAAGAGAGCATATTTTAAAAGATTTATTAAAACATGCTCTCTTTTATTAATTTGAATGAATCTTTCAGTAAAAAAGTACATTGATTTGTATCCTTTATGTAACAGAAATAAGTATTTTAAAAATCTTATTTTTATGCTTTTTTCTATTATTATTAAAGATAATTTATTGAATATTCTTATTGCACTCTAATTGATTTTGAATTCCTGATCTATCAATTTGAATCCAATACTCTGAAATTTTCCCATTTTCTATTCTATACACTGCACTTGCTATTTGAGTTATAGGGAGGCCTGTAGGTTCATACCCATCTATTTCTCCTATGTGTGTACCTACTTGTTTCCAGCGTACATATACTTTACTATCTTGTACTAATAATTCTTGAATTTCTAAAGAGAAATTCCCATATACTTCAATCATCTCTCTTACATGCTCAGCGTAGTCTTTCGGCGATCTGTATACTGTTTGTTCCTCTTCAGATATAACTTGATGTGCCAATACTTTATCTGCCATATATCGATTTGAAAAATCTGGATTAATCCCTGAACGCACTTCTTTAAAGAAATTTCTGATAATTATTTCCGGTTTCATTAAACATCCCCCTTAAAAATAAATCCAATTCTAATATCCCCTGAATGTATCGGATAAGTGTTATATTTTCATTCTCACTCTTTCTTAATAAACATGTCAAGTTTGTAGTGTTGACATGAAATTTGTAAACTTGCTTATGCCTCGTATTTATCATATTTTATATCCAATATTCCTAAGCTTCTGTATTCTAATTTCATTTTAATTAAATAAAAAACCCGTGAATAATTCACGGGTTTTACTTTAATAACTAATTGCTATTGTTCCTTCACCTGCATGAACCGCAAATGAAATTGGTAATGGATATAATTTGAAATCCATTTCAGGGAATGCTTGTCTAATATCTGCAATCCATTCCTCGGCTCCATCTTTATCATTAGCATGGAACATATGAAGTACTTTTGGTAATTCTTTTTCAAGTTCATTTTTAATATATTCTCGACATTTTTGGATTTTACGAACTTTCTTTTCAAGTAAAAGCTCTCCACCTTTTACTTCTAATATTAAGTTAACACTTAATAAACTTCCAAGTAAAAATTGAATGCCCTTTACACGACCACTTGCATATAAACCTTTTAAGCTTTTTGGGAATACATGAAAAGGTCTTCTTTTTTCATCTACTAATGTTTTGTATATATCTTGTAAAGTCATACCATCATTGTATAACGATTTCGCTTTTCTAATTAGTTCATCCATTGGATAACTTGTTGTTTCACTATCTAATACCGTTAATGGAAAACCTGCCATTTCTGCAGCTAGCTTCATATTTTGATAGGTTCCACTTACTTTTCCGCTAATAGCAACTGCAAATCCTTCTTCATATTCTTCTTTGCATTTCGTAAATAACTCTACCATTTCTCCAATATTAGGTTGTGAAGTAGTGACTGTTTTACCTTCGTTTAACGCATTATAAACACGTTCACGCACACCTTCTTCACAATCTTTGTACGACATTCCATCAATAATAACTTCGATTGGGATAACAAAGTTATCTCCTTCTGTTTTAAAATTCGCAGTTGTACTATCAGTAATCCAAGCAACACGCTTCATGTTGTTCCTCCCTTAATTCAATTCCTCTTTTCTAATTTTTCTATATATTTATGTTATAAAAAGAGAATATCCCTGTAATAGTAACAGGACTTTATTGTTTTGGCTATAGTAGATGCATATTAAATGTGACTATTTCTTGTCTATTTCACAAATAAAAAAGAAAATCAAGGAATTTGCTCGATTTTCTTCTTATCATATACTATTTAAAAGTTTCATTATCTAAAATTACAACATAATCATTCGTTAATCTTCCAGCTTCTTTTGTATAACTAACAAGCCTTTGTATATTATCACAGCAAATTTTTGCTCCCCATACGAGTAACGGTACGCCAATAAAATCAATATGGAACCTTCTAGAAAACAGCCCACCGAAAGTCATTGGTAAAGGCACTGTTGGTGATGTGTTAGAAAATATAATCTTTTCATGGCTTTGATAATGTTTTTGCAAGATTTCTCCTAAATGCTTCATCGCTGGTACAACAACTTTTGATGCGCCACATCCAATCGTATATACAGGATGACCATGTTCATCGATTCCATGAAAAATAATTTTTCCCATATCTTCTGTTTTCAATTTATTAAAGTAATCTACATTCAAAATTTCTTCTTTCGTTAACTTACGATCCGTTGGTAATTTATTTAAATGATACGCTGCAGCAAGTGAAGTTGTATGAGTACCGCCGAAGTCTGTGTAAATGTATATCATATTATCATCCCTTGTTGTAAAAGTTCAATGTTAATTAGTATTACCGTTCTTAGCAATGTTAAACAGGGGGTGAATGTATTTACGTTTTTTGTGTTAATTCATTATATTTTTTCCAAATATAATAACGTCTACTAATCACAGTGCCTAATGTAATACATAAAAAGGCGTTTGTTACAACCATTAATGTCTGGTGCGTACTACCAGAAAACATACTTTGTTTAAAAATAATTTTTGCTCCTAAAATAACAAGAAGGATTATTGTACTTACCCAATTTCCTTTTCGTAGTACATGACCTGTTTCACTATCTACTCGAAATGTTAAAGCTCTTCCTCGTATAATTCCAAGACCTAAGCCGATTCCAAGCATTACAACAAACAGTAGTCCTTGCAACAAAGTTATTTGTCCCGCATGAATAATGGACTGGATTGTTACAAAGCACAACAAAGCCGGAATGAGCCAAATACGGTTTATTTTCACTTTTCGTTCTTTACTTTGCATCAAAACAATAATAAGAATAACAAGTAAAATATCCATTTAGAATCCTCCCATAAACTTGTTTATCTTTAAAAATTATATTCTCCCCTTTTCATTCCATACTTGAAATACGATAGTTACTTTCAATTGTAAGATGGGAAATGTGATTCCTCATCAGCCTTAAGCATTATTTTTAAAAATAAAAAGACGTACAATTAAAAAGTACGTCTTCAATAATTTTATTAATATATTCATAACCTCGTTTAAATTTTTATTTATCAACTAATTTTACACCTTTAGAATTAGTTTTATCTAACACTCGAATGTTACATTTATTAGCCATTTTTAAAAAGATTTTATAAATACAATATCCCAAAATAGAACCTAGAACGTTACAGATTACATCATCAATATCAGTAATACGTCCCACTCCACTAAATAAAGACTGAATTAATTGTAGCAATTCAATACTAACTGATATAGTAAATCCTAATAAAATAGTATTTTTGAATTTCGTATATTTATCCCATAAGATTGGTGCTAAAAATCCTAAAGGCATTAATAATAAAATATTCCCGCCTACATTTCTTACAATTAGACCAATCATAAATAGGGCATCCCCATCATAAGCACTACCAATTTGATTGATATCTTTAATAATTGATGCAAATGGTATTATATTGACCGATCGATTCAAATTTTCAATATTAGAAGGAAAACCGATTGGTAAAGGGAATAAAGTTACTGCAACAACCATACAAATGTAGACCACGAATAAAAAACTTATTATTTCTTTCCACCAAATCATATGTTTTTTATTTTTGGTACCAATTAATATTCCACATACAATTAAATAACAAATAACCCCTAAAATAATAAACAAACTACCGTTGATCATATACAAATTGTTAACACATCCTTTCATATGAATTAATAATTAAAATTTACAACTATATAGTAATATTTTTTTATTTTAAAATCCATATAATCATATGTATTTGTGCAGAATTACAAAAACCCTTTATTTAGTAAATAAAGGGTTTCTCGTTAAATAAAATATTTTTCAAAACAGAAACAATCATGAACCCGTTTAAATTGTTTTCGTATCTCTTCTTTATTTTCACCTGTATAATGAGCAAATGTTTGAACTGGATATAATTGGTTTATATTACTTTTCATTACATCTTTTATCTCGTCTGTATGATCGGAATACACGTGTAAATATGAATCTACCTTTACAAATCCGTTCTTTTCGTACCATCCATGTACCCATAGGTTGTCCCTAGTCCATGCTTCCAGGCGATTTAGGTGAAGTTCTTTCGCTAACTTTTCTGCCTCATTTAATAGTTGATTACCAATTTTCATTCTACGGAAATCAGGATGAACTGCAATATGCCAAATCATGCCGCCAAGACCAGTCCCTCTTGAACAAACTATACAGCTACTAATTCAATAGCAGGATTTTCATATTTTTCTTTCTCTCTAAGTACATTATCATAATATGCTGTATCTAAAAAAGATAATACTCGACAACGTACCCAGTCCATTTCATCTTCTTTGTTATACGCTCGAATTTTTATATCCATGTAATTAAATACCTCTTTCTATTTCTGTCATTAATTTTTCAGGTCCTGCCCCTTTATTCGATGGAATAACTAAAGTGATTTCTAATTCTGGATATATGGCCGAGCGAAAACTGACGCCTGGATCATATCCCATTACATGATATTTGAATACCTTGTTTTCTCGTGTTTCAATCCATATTCCATATCCGTAAGACTGTTTATCATTTACATGAATGTGGGGAGTTAAAAGTAACTTTGTATATTCTTTTCCTAAAATTTCATTATTAAATAGTGCCACCCAAAATTTCAACATGTCTGGTGCAGTAACATATGCACCTCCATCAGCCCCTCCTTTTATTGGTATAGAGTAAGCGTTTGTTCTCCAATTTTGGTTGGTTTCGTCCTTTATATATCCTAGAGCTGTATGTCTTGGTAATTTATCTAACGAAAAATAGCCAGAATCATTCATGCCAATCGAATTAAAAATGTTTGTTTCTATATACTCCGTAAATTTAAGTCCCGTCTGTTCTTCTATTATTAATCCAAGTATGATAAAACCTGCGTTGTTGTAGTGAAACTTACTCCCAGGTGCAAACATCATATTACTGTTTTGGAATAATGGTAAAAAGTCTTTTAAGCTCTTTAATAGATACATAGGTGTTTGTTTCCAAAGATCCCCGAAGTTATCCATAATACTTTCATCAAAATAATCTGGTATACCAGAGCTATGCGTTAGTAGTTGATGTATTGTAATATCTTCATCGAAGTTTGGAAGTTTTATCTCTAGACAATCCTTTAATTTTGTATGAAAAGAAATAACACCTTTTTCAACAAGTTGACAGATTCCAATTGCAGTGAAAATTTTACATCCTGAGGCAATGCCGAATCTTGTTTGTATCGTATTGTTTATACATTCACTTTTGTTTGCGTAACCCATTGCTTTTTCATAGATTAAGTCTTTTTCTTTTTTTACTAAAACTACCCCAGAGAAATCTATTTTCTTTTGTATTTCTTTTACAATTTTATTAATTTCATCTTTTGTTTTTATCACGACACCCCCCTTGTCTTTCGGTATTGTTCTTTACCCTTATTAATTTTTCCATATAAAGGGGAAAGAACCCTTTTATTAAATACGATAAATTGTTAATGAGAACACAAAGTTCATTTCGAATGTATTCCGCTATTTATGGGCAGTAGGACCCCCATCTCAAAATTCAGCGAAAGCAAAGAAGTTAAGTGGGGACCCTGCTGCCCGTAAAAGCCCGATTGGTGAGGGCTGATAATCAGTGGGGGATGCCCCCTGATTAAAGTTTCACTTTATTGATTCAGTAGAATACAACTTAGATTGTGATGGGAATAAAGTAAACACACACAAGACGATAGTAATAAATAACATGATTAATGACCCTACAATAACTACAAGTTGTATAGAAATGAACTGAGTCGCAACACCAGATAATATTGTAATAAAGATTGTTACTAACGCAATAACAAGTCCATATATACTCCCAATCCGTCCCATTATGTGAACGGGAACGTTATTTTGGTAAAATGTATAAAATCCTGTATTTGCATATGCCATAGAGAAAGATAAAATAAAGAATCCAATAGCAGCTATTAAAAATATATTTGAAAAAGCATAAATTAAATAACCAATTGCGATGAATAATGATCCTATTCCAATTAGAAATGAAGGTGCTAATTTCTTTGACAAAATTGTATTTGTTATTGCACCTAAAATAAATCCCGCACCAGCTATACTAACTAGAAAACCATATTCACTATCTGTTAGTAGTAATACCTCTTTCGCAAACGATAGTTCAAGTGAATCAGTAGCGGTTGCTAATACGAACATACTTTGAAATAAGAAATACACACATACGACATACACATGTTTTCTACTAAAATTTATAACAGTATTCCAATCTTTTTTTAATACTGTAAGAGATAATGTATTACTTGTTGTATCCGAAGCTTCTTTCTTATCAAGATTAGGTAAAAGTAATGTAATTAACCCTGATAAGAGAAATGCTATAGCATTTATATATATAGCAAACTCTGGTGTACTCGCAATTAATAAAACCCCTGCTATCGCTGGACCAATTAAAAATGCACCAGATCCTATTAAACTACGTAATGAGTTGAAACGTTGTCTTTGCTCTACTGGAATTAATTTCGTCATATACGTCATAGCAGTTGGCTCATAAATTGCACTGGCCATACTTATAAAGAATACGAATACATAAACAATCCAAAGTGACGGAAGTAAAGGTAAAATAGCGATAAATAACGCACGATATATATCGAGGTGAATCATTAACTTCCGTTTATTTAAACGATCAATCATACTCCCAGACCAAGCGTTTGTAAATAAAGTGGCTAATGGTTTTATTACATATAAAGTAGCAACAGCTAAGGCTGAGCCACCCATATTATAGACAAGTACATTCAGTGCTATTAAGTAAATCCATGCCCCTAAATTCGCAATACCAACTCCGGACAGTAGTAATAAAGGATATTTCCAATCTTTAAGTAAGTTTTTCATTTTTGGCCCCCGCTTTCCAAATTGTTTTAAAACAATAAAAAAACCCCACCCCCAAGACTTTTAATCTTAGGGACGAGATTTATCATCGCGGTGCCACCCTAGTTTGTTAATATGTCACCATATTAACCTTATCAGGTACTGCATTCTCATTCATGCTTATACCATAGCTCTATAACGGGAGCTCCCGTCACACCACCCCCTTCATATCAGGTTCCGGTGTACTGCTCAGAGGCTTGATTCAATAAAGAATTTTTACTCCTTTTCAGCTACATGGAGCTCTCTGTGAAAAATTCATTTTATTTACTATTCTCTTCACTGCATTTGATTTTTTCCATATTATCACAAATGATTTTAACTGTAAATAAAAAATAATCAGATATTTAACAACGTATTATTGTTAATTTGTTTATTTTTTATTTTTTCTAAAAATTACGGTGCGTGAAATTACTTACAACTCTAAAGAAAGAGCTATTTTCATATAGCTCTTTCCAAATGCCTGGATTAATTCGTATTCGCCTCTGTTAACGGTTGTAACGGCGGTTCTAATTCTAGTTCTAGTGTATCTCCTTCTTGTAAATCTTGTCCTTTTTCAATACTTTGGCTCGTTACATAACCCGTACCAGAAGTTTTCAAATCTAATTTTAAAAGCTTAGAGAAATACATAACATCACGCATGGACCAACCTTTTACATTTGGCATTTGTGCGTTATTCCCTAATAAAAATATACGATCACCTTCACTCATTACCTCACCAGACTGTGGATATTGTTTTATTATTTTTCCTTCTCCTAAAATTACCGGCTGTAGCTTCTCTTTTTCTACACTTTTCTCCACTGTATCCATCGATTGATTTACATAATTTTGTACTTTTAATTGAGATTGTTTCGCTGCATCAGCTATTTGTTTTTCTGTATACGGTTTCACCTTTAAATATTCAAGGCTGTTTTTTATAACAGGTTTAAATATTTCAGCAAGAGGCTGAGCTCCATACTCATCTCCTTTTAACTTTGGCTGCTTAATAGCTAAGTATACAATTAACTCCGGATCGTCAATTGGAGCCATTCCTAAAAAGGAGAAAATGTAATTCTCTTTCCCTTCCATATATCGGCCATTTTCAGGATTCGGGATTTGTGCTGTGCCTGTCTTACCTCCAATTGGATAACCATCCACTTTATACATTGTACCAGTTCCTTTTGAAGATGTTATAACACGCTCCATTAAGCTTCTAACCTTGTCCGCTGTTTCTTTTTTTATCGGATTCCCAATTTCTTTCGGTTGATTTTCCATAATAACTTCTTTGTTTGTTGGATTTACAATTTTATCAACGATATATGGTTGCATCATTTTCCCGTCATTTGCTATAGCAGTAGCCGCTTGGACTAATTGAATCGGAGTAACTGTAGAACCTTGACCGAAAGAAGTTGTAACTTGTTGAATTTGCGTATTTAATAATAAAATATTTTTACTTTCTCCAGGTAAATCTATCCCTGTTTTTTGATTGAATCCAAATTTATTCATATATTGCTTAAATTTATTTGGTTTCAGTAACTGATCTTCTAAAATAGAAAAAGCTACGTTTGATGACCTTTCAAATCCTTCATCAAATGTAATTGATCCCCATCCAAATCCACCATTATGGTCTTTTATATCAGATGAACCAACGGAATATTTTCCAGATTGAAAATATTCTTTTCCGTTATATACACCTTCATTAATGGCAGCTGCTAACGTAAAAACTTTCATAGTTGAACCTGGTTCATATGCATTTGCAATCGGGTCATTTAAAAAGTATTCGATATCACCTACATTAGGATTGTAACTAGGTTTACTAGACATTGCTAAAACCTTTCCTGTTTTTGGATCAGCAATAATGCCAATTAACATAGAAGGATCATAATGTTCTTGCGCTTTGTTCATCGCTTCTTCTAAAAAGCTATTGATTTGTTTATCAAGCGTTAAATATACGTTATTCCCATTTTTAGCAGGTTCTACTTTACCTATATCATTCGTAAGCGGAATCCCCCTTCGTGTACCCACATATTCTATTTTCCCGTTTGTAGAGCGCAAATATTTATCCAAGCTCTTTTCAAGTCCAAATTTCCCTTCCGTATTCCCTTTATCATCTGGTCTAGCAAAACCAAGTATATAGGATGCAAAGTCTTCATTTGGATACACTCTTGCTTTTTCCGACATAAAAGATACACCTGATATTTTTAAATTATTAATTTTTTCTTTCGTTTCCCTAGATAAGTTCCGACCGATTTTTCCAATTTCAACTTGCGTACGTCCTTCATGAAAGTTTTTTAATACTTCTTCTTTATCAATTTCAAGCGCATCAGCTAATTGTTGTGCGGTTTCATCTTTATTTTTCACTTTATCTTTTCCTTTTAAATTCACAACAACTCGATACGTTGTAGAATCTTGTACTAACACCTTTCCGGTTTGATCATAGATAGTGCCACGATTCGCTTCTAAAACACCTTTTTTATTATGTTGTTCATCCGCGAGATCCTTTACATTCACATTATGCACGACTCCTACTGCCTGGATATAGAATATACGCAAAATCATAATAAGAAACAAAGCAATAAAAGCAATCATCATATATCGAGCGCCTTTATTCGTTTGAAGTTTTTGCATATTTATCTCCTTTCTTTTTGGATTGATTTATACGAAGATACGGTTTGAAATTTGTAGTTTTTGTTTGCAATACTATATGTTTCGAAGTTTTCTTTTTAATTCCTTTAAAACAATGCGAAACTGACTATTGTTATTTTGTGTCTTTATTTTTTTATTTAAAATACGGTGCGTGAAATTTCTGAATATTCATTAATGAAACTTGAATGTATAGCACTCTACACTCTTTTCGTATTTACTATAAAAAAGTTCCCCTCCGGATGTCCAAAGGGGAACTTTTTATAAGAAAATTACGCGATATGATTATATTTCGCTAAGAAAGGAATTCGTCTTGCTACTAATGCATACATTTTGAATACCAATTTTGCTATTGGTTCAAACATACGTGTACTTTGCATTACTAAAGCGCTCGTAATAAGCGTTAAGAATGCTGCGCCAAGTATATCTAAAGGATAATGAACACCTACGTACATACGTGATATACCGACTAACACTGCCCATAATAGCGCGATGTATTTCAGTTTTTCTCCTCTAAGAATAAATACGAAGGCGATTGAAAATACAAGTACAGAATGATCACTAACGAATGATGAATCTGCTGCATGTGGTACTAATTGATGTACATCATGTGATACGAACGGACGCGGATGGTAATATACCGCGTGTATAAGAACATTTACTAATAATGCAATAATAACCGAAAGCGTCGTATATAAAACTGTATATTGTTTTCTAATTGCTTTCTCTTTCTTTCCATTATTAAACCATAAGATAAGCATAAATAGAATGGCTACGTATGCAGCGCTATTTGTAATAGCAACCATTAGCGTATCTAATAGTTTGGATGAACCAGCAAAATTATTAAACCACTGAAATACTGTGTAATTCATTAAACTCTCTCCTTACATACAAGTGTTCTTGATTTACACAGTATACAATACCATTATGAAAATAGGCTTAAACTTTTTTCATCTAATTCTCATTTTACTATTACTCATGTGACAATTATAAAACAAATTTTATACGCTATTTATGTATAAAGCCGGTAAGCCTTTATAATAAGGCGGTTCGTATTTTTTCTTGTTTTGGATACATAACATGTTCATTTAAATATACTAATTGCAAAATCATATTTTTTAATTCATTTGAAGTACAATATTTCCGAATTGTTCTCCAATCTCCATACGGCTTAGCGCACTAATTGCTTCTTCTAACGAGTAAACTTTATCAATAATTGGTTTAATTTGATGTTTTTCTATAAACTTTATCATCTCATTAAATTCCTCACGGCTACCCATGGATGTTCCCATAATATCAATTTGATTATAAAATAATGCGCGTAATGGTAATTCAATTTTATCTCCTGAGCTTGCACCAAAATTCACGATTCTTCCATTTGGTTTTAATACATCAAAATATTTCAAAAAAGTTGCCGGACCTATACTATCTATTATTAAATCTACTTTTTCACCTTGTAAGCTCTCTCCCCAATTTCCGGCACTATGAAACGAAATATCTGCACCATATTTTTCAGCAAGTTCCATTTTATTCTCTACCCTTGAAGTAACACTCACTTTTGCGCCGATTGCTTTCGCGAATAACATGGAAAAAGTAGCAACACCACCGCCTATTCCCGGAATTAAAACGTGTTCGCCGCACTTCAATCTACCTTTTGTAAAAAGCGCTCTATATGCAGTTAATGCGGATAAAGATAAAACACCTGATTCTTCCCAAGTAAGATATGCCGGCTTTTCTACTACATTTTCAGCCGGTACAATTACATATTCAGCAAACGTTCCACCTTTCGGTCCACCTAGCACTTCCGGTAACTCCGGTACTTCAGTAGCATGTTCCCATCCAATACTAGGATTAATAATAACTTCTGTATGTAGTGTAATATTTGAAACTCCTTCTCCTATTTCTGTAACCATTCCTGATCCATCTGACCCTATTACTAATGGTAGATCCATTTCTTTTCTATTATTTATAATAAATAAATCCCTATGATTTAATCCTGCAGCTTTTAACTTGACTTTTACTTCACTTGCATTAGGACTTATCTCAGGTAGAAATTTATATTCTAATCCCTCTAATCCTTTTTTATAATGATGTACAATAGCTTCCATTGCTTAATTCCCCCTTAATATTTCCAATGTACTAGAAATATCGAAATAAATAAAATAGTTTGCCTCCAATAATTAGAAATTATATATTTTGTCATGAAAAGAACGAAAAATCCTCTCCCTATAAAAAGTATAGGAAGAGGTTTCAAAACTAGTTAGATAAGAATCTATAAATTTATTGAATTCTAGCCAATTCTAATATTTTCCGAATAAATGGCGCTTTTGCCTTTGTATATGAAACACGATCAAAAGCATATGTAATAGCAAGCATCTCTTTTAATTCTCTATATTCTTTACGTGCCCATTCATGGCTTATTAGAAAGTCACGAAATAAAATATTGTTTCTCCACTCGTAACTATTATAAATATAAACATACAAATGATGAGTACCCGCTCTCCATTTTCCCTTTCTAAAAAAACGCCAATTCGTAGCTTCTTTTGGAACAAACTCATATCCAATTTCCGATAGAATTTCAATCCAGTTTTCAGTTATTTGCAAGTCTGTTACGCCAATCATCATATCAATAAGAGGTTTAGCTCCTAATCCTGCTACTGCAGTGCTTCCTATGTGTTCAACAGCAATTATTTCTTGTCCTAACAAGGAACAGAATTTCTCTTTTTCTTTTATATACTCTTCAACCCAGTCTTTTTGATATGCTTTAATAACAATTTGTTGATCCATTGTATTCACCTCTTTATAAGTGTTTATCATTATATTTATAAAATTTCATATTATTAACATAGGATTTCCATAAAATATGTCGAATAGTGGAATGTACAACTTAATTATATGAAATGTGAGGTAATCTATGAAAGATAATTCCGTGGAAATTCAGTTAAATAACGTAACATTCCAATTAAAAGAATATCATAATTTTGATTGGCTTATTAAATTAGGGACCGTATTTGCAGTTTTTGACCAACAAGATTCAGGTAATATAAGTTTTGGTATAGAAAAAGATGGTCATAAGAAATTTATTAAATACGCAGGAGCACAAACAATTGCATATGAAGGAACATCGGGTGATGCTATTGAAAGGCTAAAAAATTCAGTTACTATCTATGAAGAATTAAAGCATGACTCGCTCATAGGACTAATTGATCATTTGCCAGTTCAATCTGGATATGTATTAATTTTCGATTGGTTTGATAGTGAATGTCTTCATTCGCATTGGCGTTTCCCACCTCCTGAGAAATATAAAAATCCAAACTCTCCATTTTATAAATTTAGACATTTATCTGCTATAGAACGAATTCATTCCTTACATTCCATTTTTTCTTTCCATACTTATGTAGAAAAGAAAAACTATGTAGCGATAGATTTTTATGACGGTAGTATTTTATATAATTTCAATACAAACGAGACAAAAATTTGTGATATAGATTTATACAGTAAGAAACCTTACATAAATAAAATGGGTCGGCTTTGGGGTTCCTCCCGTTTTATGTCACCAGAGGAATTTGAACTAAACGCTATAATTGATGAAAGAACAAATGTATTTAATATGGGAGCAATGGCGTTCTCACTTTTAGGCGGTGAAAAAGATCGTTCCTTTATAAAATGGGAAGCAAGTAAGGAATTATATGAGGTAGCGTATCGTGCTGTAAATAACAATCGAGCAGAACGATATGCATCAGTTACAGAATTCTACGAAGCGTGGTTAAAAGCGGCTAATGCAGAAAATATATAACCTTAAATTATTAAAAGAAATATAGAGTTTATACTATACTTGTTTTGTTTTGTTTTGTTTTGTTTTGTTTTGTTTTGTTTTCTTTGCTATTGCAAACTTCAAAAAAGCTGCAAGTAGGAGGAGGAGCGGTATTCCCTGAATAAAGAGAAATCCTCCAAAAAAATCAAGCGTAGTGCTATATGGAGAGTCTGTTGCCATCACACCTATAAATAAAGCCATTGGACTTGTGAGTAGATTTATCCCTAAACAGATCATTATCAATGATAGATTTTCAGCCTTAATTTTTGATGAACCAGACAAGAAAAATAAAAATATCGCAGTACCAAATATAAGAAACAGTGTTACATAAAAACTTACCATTATATCCCTCCATGAATCTAATTGTACCATTAGCAAGGACAAATTTGAATAAATAGGATATTTATGTAAGTCAGATATAGTGTCTCTTTATCAGTGGCAAGAAAAAAGTGGATCCCTACTCTCTCACAAGGAATCCACTCTTTCTATTTCTACAACTCTATTTATATACGTTCCTCTTTTTGTCCTTACGAGAACTGCCATCACTAGATCATTAACATAATTATCTTTAGCGGAAGTTAAAGGTTTTTATTTTCTTGCTCAATTAAAGCACCTGTTAGTTAGAGATTATGGATAATTAATTTGAAAGTTTTTTATCTAAATACACCTTTTCTTTTGGAAAGCCAATCTTCTAAGGCATCTTCGTGTAGTTTTGTGAATAATTTTGGTATTTGGTCTATTGGGAAGTATTTTAAATCCAAAGTCTCAATACCATCTACAGTAAGTTCTCCACCAACTGGCTTACATTGAAAACAATGAGTGATAGTCTGAGCTTTATCTCCGTTCGGAAACTCACCAGAATATTTAGAGTAGACACCTATAAGATGTTCAACTTCAACATTTAATCCTGTCTCCTCAAATATTTCTCGTTTAGCGGTTTCTTCAAGAGATTCTCCAAGTTCCATAGCACCACCTGGAAGACCCCATTCATTTCTATCTCCCCGTTTTTGTAAAAGAATTTCATTTCGTTCGTTATAAACAATACCTCCAGCAAAATTAAGAAATATTAAATCATGCCCTACTTTTCCCCGGATATAACGAATGTAGTCCTTATTTGTAGTCATAAATTCCCTCCTAATTTATATATAAAATACAAATTAATTATATATAAAGATAGAAAAAAATAGTAAAAAAAATGATAATATTCCTTATTCTCATAAGGGATTTGCCCTTTACTTTTTATCAATCTATGCGTTTATTAACCATTTCTATTCTAATACCTTCATTTCCTAAATCCCCTTTCAAAATAAAGAGAACACCATTTCTTAAAACAATTTTATCGCAGTTCTAAAAATTGGTGTCCTCTAGTTTTCTAGCCGGACTATATTCTATTTTCAAGCCCATTTCTATCTCCCCATGAATAAAACTCAACGTTCTGTTTATACTACAACTACATCTAGAGACACATCACTGTTTAGAGCGGCTAGGTTTTGTTAGCTGCTCTTTTGTGTTTTACACAAATAAAATCAATAACTCAGCATATAATATCTATGTAGCTAGACTATTACCTCTGTATCGAGCAGTTAGGCTGGGCTAAATGCTCTTTTATTTATGACAAAATAAAACTTTTAAACAGAATTACTTTCGTATAACATTTTCACTCTCGCTTACACTATAACTGTAAATTTAAGTTACACATCTATTACTTATAGGGCCTAATTTTCTTTTGTGTAACAATTGGTTAGCTCATAAAGTTAACCAATTTGTTGCCTAAAATATTTTTTATTTCTCAATACTTAATACCTAGAATTAATTCTAATTTATTGGCATTAAACTATTGACATTGATTTTCCTCATATGCAATTTTTGAAAAGGCCTTTTCTCTCACATTAGGCTCTTTTATTTATTAAAAAAAGATTATTTTATATAGATTACTATAAGCATCCATAAAGCCAAAGCACCAATGATAGCGAGTACTATACGTGTAGATAGTATCCTTACTTCAAAGTCTGTTTTCTTGGAGGGTTCAGGATATGCAATTATGTAAATTCCCTTTAATAATGCAAGCCATGCAATAACCGTTAGGAATCCCTGCCAGTTGAATCCCCATACATTATGTAGAATTACAGTACCTAATCCTAGGAAAATCGATAGAAAACCATACATAATACCAAACCCTCTGTCTTCAACCACTAATTTTTTTAAGTCACGTAACACCGATGGACGGACGAATAGTATTCCCGATACGATAACCGTCATCCATCCCCAGAACAGTCCTAAAAAAGTACTAGTTTCCATTATTATTTCACTCCCCTCAATTATATTTATATTTCAGATATTCCTTCCTTTAGAACAATTCCAGCACTTTTCACATTTACAATAACTAAATATTCCCATCTTACCAGTTTTAAAATCTTCATTGTCATGACTATTAATAAGTTTATATCTTTGTATACATTTAGGTTATTTTAATTTACCCAACCAATTTCCTAGCATAAATTAATTCCTTTCCTCTAGAAGATACTCTTTCTATTCCCACCCTCTTAAGGATATATCGGAAAATATCTCCAATCATTGTAACGTGGTAGCTTGTTTTTCTTTAAACAAAAGGATTATTTTGTTTAAAAATTCATTCCAATTTATAACCACTATATTTTTCTTATATTTTCCATTAAAATTTAATAGCAATATTTTGATAACAAAGGAGCAACCTATGAAGCATAATATAAATCTATGGTCTTTTTTTTCATTCGTTTGCATTGCTTTTTTTCTTTTATATCTTGAAGTATGCACACCTGAAATGAATGCGTCGTTTATAAATATCGTTTATTTTCACCCTTTATTTTTTGTACTCATTTTTTCAATAGGAACTTTTTTTGCTGGTATTAAAGGATTCTCTAAAGCAGGTAATTGGATAGCAATGCTTAGAAGCATAGTAACAGTTCTGCTAACATTGTTATTATCAGTGTTTTTAACACTAACTTTAATCGTTGGTTATGCATTAAGTTAAACGTAATTCTTCACGAATAAAACTAAATATTACGTCAATACTATATATGACATTAGATTTTCTCCTTGTTCCCCCTTGGAGAAGAGCAGTTAGCTTTTGCTAACTGCTCTTATTTTCTACAATTGGTTTCATTTACCTGATGTATTTAACGTAATATTAAGTTACAATATAAACGAATAAAATATATTTGGCTGTTATACCATTACCCTAGGAAACTAGGGTTTTTATTTCTATAAAATAAAATTTTTATTTTAATTACTCACCCATAGTTTTATATTTTTCAAATATTCCATTCTTCCGGAGAGTATTTACTAGCTGCCTTATCGTTAATTCCGTTCTTCCTAATGCTAAAGCAATTCCCTTCATCTTTCCGAATCCATAATACTTACATATGTAGGCTAATTCTTTCGTTGTATACGGCTTCTTATGATTCGGATGGTAATCGGTTGGTACTTCATTCGGCCCTGCGCATCATATTGAACTTCCACCCTGATCACTTTCCTTTCAAATGAATTTTTTATTAAGCTACTTGATAAGCTTTACTAACCCATGATTCATCTTCGTCTGCATCAATCCGCAAAGAATATTTCTACCTTCAATTTCAAACCATTCTCCATTACGGCCGTCGCCTCAAATACTCCGCTTATATGATCAAATTTCTTGATATCCTCGTCCTCTAACATTCCGAATTCTTCTGGAAGACTATCGTAGAATTTTTCTACTGCATTTTCTAAATCATACTGACTTTTATATGTTTGTTCGTGAATTAACTGGACCTCCATTTTCATCCTCCTTTTCTAATAAAATAGCGTTTTTGTTTAGTTTCACTCTAAAAGTAAAATTTTCATTTTTTCATTCAACCAAGTTCATAAAATATTCTTTTCCCCCGATAAAATAATGATTAGGTGTCCCATGCGCATTTTATTCATTGGAAATAATACCTTTCACGTACTTACGTATTAGAAACTTCATTTCTGCTTCTTCTCCACTAGCAATTTTGTTCACTTTTTTGATACATTTATGAAACATTCACATGTTATCTTCAATATGTTCTATTCTTTTTGAAAAACCATGTGAGAATACCAAAATAAGAAGCCCTAGAACCCTAACTCTAGGGCTTCTTGTTTTCAAATAAGGATTTTGCTAAAAAACTACACATTTATTAAGAACATGCATAAAATATAATGTGGTATTCTTTTTCAATATTAATGTTTATCCGAGAGCGCCTTGAATGGCGCTCTTTAATTTCCAAATAACATTTTTAGATAATTACGAGAGCGGATTTTATTATGTTGTACAAGCACTACTTCACTTTATTAAATAGACTATATAGATATTTAAAAGAAGGGAGCTTTAAATTCACATGGCTGATTACTTTTATAAAGATGGTAAAAAATATTATAAAAACCAATCACATTCCAACAATCAAAAAAATAACTGTTTTATTGAAACTCATACGATAGCTGGTTCTGCAGAAAATGAAAATGGAAATATACCTGTGTCAGTTTTCCTTGAAACCACCGCTCCACAAACTGTATTTGAGGATTTTACAAACAATCATAACAAAACATTAATTCAGTTATTCGTTGTCGGTATGAGTGCACCCGTTCAAGTAACTATTCTAACAAGAAGATCTAGCGTACCAATTACTACTACATTACAACCTGTTCAAACAAAAATATTTCAAGTTGAAGATTTTCAAAGTCTTACTCTTACAAAGCAGGAAGGTTCTACTAGTGTAGTTAGTTTATTTGTTCAAAAAACATTTTGTATATGCTGTAACGATAATAATGATTCATGTGATGAATATTACCAAGAATGTAATTGATAGATTAAATCACCAGAAAAACCCTTTATATAAAGGGTTCTTTTCCTTTTACTCCCCTCATTTTCTCGTTTTTTATTAAAATAACGATTTTATTATGTTTCCTAACTTACAGTAATGTCCTTAAAAAACATTCATATATATTTATCAGATGCACTTTTAAATCCCAGAGTATCAAATACTTTTAAGAGTTGACTGACCAATAATATTCGAATTATCTTTAAAAACTTATTAAAAATAACTTAGATACAAAAAAGCTACGTTTTATATAGGATAAAAAATCATCTTACGTAAAGGAGCTTGATTATTTGTGAATTATCAAAATGATAACAACTCTAACATTCACAAACCTTGTTCTTGTCCATCTCCCACGGCTAACAGTTTAAATGTTGTTCAAACTACCCCATCAATAGTTTCTGTAAACTCTGCGATTCCACTAGATACTGTGGTAAATTCTAATGGCACGGCAATCTCATTCACACCACCAACAACTGTTTTACTTGAAGGTGGAAGAACCTATTTGGCAATCTATGAAGTGCAAGTTATCATTCAACCCGGAGGTAATTCGGCAGGTATCACTATGTATCTGAATAATAATCCAATCATTGGATCAGGTACTTCTCTAGGATATACAGCCGGATTCACTTCTGTATCAGCCCCCGCAATTTTCACTACACCTCCAGGTATAACAAGTAC
>NZ_JAKUDW010000073.1:0-26897 GCF_022662595.1 Bacillus cereus group sp. BfR-BA-01524
CCTTTATTTCGCAATTCTTGGGCCAGTGTTAAACAACGCATAATATGACCGGTACCTATTTCAATAGATGCGTCGGCGCGAAAGGCAATTTTTTTCTCAAGCAAGATACTCCCTCCTCACTAAAAGCACTATAACTTATTAACTTATAATTTCGTTTCTCTATTTAGCTCATCTACTAATGATTGTTGATTTGCCCATTTCAATTTCACATGATTATTCATTTCAATAAGTTCAGGATTTCGAAGGATGTAATCTTTTATTTGATGAAAAAATAAAGGTTTAGATTTGACATTCAGACCTTTATAAAGTTCATTGAACATATCTAAATCCGGTTGTTCATCTAATGTTAACCTCCAAGTAGGGTAACAAAATGGTGGAGGAAGTTTCACTATATTGATACGAAATAAATGTGGATTATTAATAAAATAAAATGGAAGGTATTCTGCATAGGTTAAAGGTTTTGGGGTTTGTAGTAGTCGTTCAATTGCCTCTAATGTAAAAATATCGCCTGCTGTTCCGACAGGTAACGTACTTAACTCTGCCTGTGTATAATCTGCACCACTTTTCAAATGTTCATCTAGCAAAAAAGTATTAATTTCCGGTGACACAGCTGGGCAATCTCCTGTAATCCGCATGACAATGTTTGCATTTTCTTGTTTTGCAGCTTGGAACATGCGATCAGCGGTATTTTCTGGATCACCTCTAAAAATCTTAACCTTTCCATCTAAATTAAATTTTTCCAAAGGGTCATCTTGTGCAATATCTGAAGTAGCAAGTATGACCTGATGTTTTCCTGGAATAGCTAATGTATTTATAAGACATCGTTGAATGGAAGAAACTCCGTGTATTGGCAATATGGCTTTTAAAGGTAACCTAGTAGATTTTAAGCGGCAAAGTACAATTATTACTACCTTAGGAGGTTCAATAACCTCTTTTGTTAATGGGGTACCTGCAGACAAATTATATACAGCTACCTGAGGTAATAATTCCTCTGCTTCAAGCTTGTTCAGCGCATTTTCTACAACATTTAACTCCATTGTTACTTTATTAGCTGTAATAATCTCTCCTTTTTTAATGTCAACTTTTGTAACTGCTCTTAACAATTTCTGATTTTGCAATTTTATTAACCCCCCTTTCATTTAATTTTTAGCAACACTATAAAACAAAAGAACTTTTCTCACAGCTTGTATTACATCCCACACATCAGCTTCTGTCATTTTAGGAAATAGAGGCAGCGTAATAATTTCCTCATATACGTTTTCTGCTTGCGGACAAATACCTTTTTCATAACCTAATTTTTGATAAAACGGTTGTAAATGTACGGGTATATAGTGCACATTCACACCGATATTTTCTCTTTGTAACGCTTCGTAAAATTCTTTTCGATTACATTTTAATAACTTAGTATTTAAACGAATAATATAAAGGTGCCAGCTCGAACTGGTTTGAGGCAATTGCTTTGGTATGATGATTTCAGATAAACAACTAAATTCTTTACTATAGATGTCTACATATTTCTTTCGAATCTTAATAAAAGAGTCTAATTTACTTAACTGTGATAAACCAAGAGCAGCTTGTATATCCGTAATTCTATAGTTGTAACCTAAGAATTGCATTTCATAATACCAAGGTCCATGATTTTCAAGAAGTTTTTTGGAGTTCCTTTCAATTCCATGTGTACGGAATTGAACAAGTTTTTCATAAAAAAGAGGATTATTTGTGGTAATTACTCCGCCCTCTCCGGTAGTAATATGTTTCACCGGATGAAAGCTAAACATTGTCATATCACCAATTGAACCAATCTTTTTATTTTTATAAGTGGCTCCTAATGCGTGGGCTGCATCTTCAATGATAATCAAATTATTTTTTTTTGCTATTTTTTTTATTGCTTCTAACTCTACAGGCTGTCCAGTAAAGTGTACGGGAATAATGGCTTTTGTTTTGTTTGTAATCTTTTCCTCTATAGATTTAGGACTAATGTTATATGTTTCATTGTCAATATCGGCGAATACCGGCTTTGCACCCTGGTATAAGATACAATTTGCACTTGCTACAAATGTCATTGGAGTTGTAATTACTTCATCTCCCTCAGTTATGCCAGCTGCATAGCAGGCAGCATGCAATGCAGCTGTACCATTTGAAAAGGAAACAGCGTATTTTGCTCCCACATATTTTGCTATAGCCTCCTCAAATTGTTGAACCATAGGTCCTGTTGTTAAAAAATCCCCTTTTAATACGTCTACAACAGCCTGAATGTCATATTCATCAATTTGTTGCTGACCATACGGTAAATAAGTTTCTCTAACAGGCTTTCCTCCATGAATACCGAGAATCCCCCTTACCATTACTCTTTCTCCTTAGGGTTAATTTTTAAAGATTTAATCCACTCTTCTGTTTTAATAACTCCATCTTCTAAAGAAACTTTCGGTTCCCAGTTTAATATTGTTTTTGCTTTTTCATAGTTACATAATAATTTTTGGATTTCACTTTGCGGATGGATATGAGTTACATGTTGAATACTTACTTTATTTCCCGAAATCAATTCTGCTAATTTATTAATGGATATATCTTGTCCTGTTCCAGCGTTGATAATATGACCATTTGCTTTTGCAGAGTATCCTGCTGCCACAACAAAATCTGCACAATCTTCAACGTATAAAAGGTCTCTCGTTTGTTTTCCATCCCCATATATATTCAATGGTACATTATCTAATTTATTATTTATAAAAATTGCAACAACCCCACCTTCCCCACCTGTTTTCTGGAATGGACCATACGTATTAAATGGGCGAATAACCACTACAGGTAGCTTATAAGCATAATAGTAAGATAAAACCATGTTTTCAGCAGCAATTTTTGATCCAGCATATGGAGAAGCCGGTTTAATCGGGTCTAATTCTGATATTCCTTGTATATTAGTAGCTTTATCATATACCATACAAGTACTCATAAAGACCATTTTGACGTCATACTTAAGACATTGTTCTAACAAATTAAAAGTACCTATTGTATCATTTTCAAAAGTTGATCTAGCATCATCTATACTATCTTGAACATTGATACTCGCTGCTAAATGATAACAAAGTTCAAATGAATTATTTTTAAATAATTCAGCAACTAATTTTTTATCTTTAATATCTCCTTGAATGCATTGCTTTAAATTTAGATCGTGTGCAAACTCGGTGATATTTGCAGTAGTTGAATTTGCTAAGTTGTCTAATATCCATACTTCATGCTTATCCTGCAATAATCTCTTTACAACCCACCTACCAATAAAACCTGCACCACCAGTTACTAATATTTTCATAGTTTCTCCCCTCCTGTTAATAGTTGCTGGTTTAATATTACATTTCTAAGCTCTTCTTTTGAAATCGCATTTTGATGATCAGAACGGTAAAACCCAACCTTCGCCCTTTTTGCATTTTCATATTGAGTTCCCTTTTTTAAGGGGCTAGGAATGATAAACATATCTGGTAATTCAAAAGCCTGTAAAGATTCATCATGCGTCATAAGTTCTTCATACATTTTTTCACCAGGTTTTAACCCAATTTCTTCAATTTTTATATTCTCCTTGGGCAACCCGTATAACTTTGTAACTTCTTCTATCATCACTTCACTTAAATCTTTTAATGAAATAACTGGCATTTTTAATATAAAAGTTTCACCACCCTTTGCTATTTTCATTGCTTCAATTGTTAACATAGTTGCTTGATTTAGTGTCATCATAAATCTACTCATACTAAGATCTGTTACAGTTATTTTTTGGTTTTCTTTAATTTGGTTTTCAAATAAAGGAATGACAGAGCCTCTTGAACCCATCACATTTCCGAAACGAACACTTGCAAATATCGTTTCACTTGAACCTTTTGAATATTCCGCTGATGTAATCAATCTTTCAGCGGTCAATTTTGTTGCACCGTAATTATTTGTTGGTGAAATCGCTTTATCAGAGCTTGTAAAAACTACCTTTTTTACTTTCTGAGCAATTGCCGCTTTTATTACATTTTGTGTTCCAAAAATATTGGTCAAAACTGCTTCAAACGGATTATATTCACAAAAAGAAACATGCTTCATCGCGGCCACATGAAATACATAATCAATATTTTCCATCGCACTAAATACTCGATCATAATTGCGTATATCCCCGATTAAATAACGAATATTTTGACTTTTATTCCTGAATTCTTCTTGTAATAAAAATTGATTATATTCACTTCTACTAAAAACCCTTACCACTTTTGGCTTTTCCTGTAGAACATTAGAAAGGATACTTTTTCCAATTGTTCCTGTTCCACCAATAATTAAAACGTTTTTATCTTTAAAAAACATGAAAATATATACCTCCTCATATTAAAAAATTAATTTTAGCCAAGAAAAACCTCTCTTCAATTTGTGTGTAGTTCCATTAGCAAGCCATTTGTTGAGAGATAAACTGGTTTATCGGATATTAAAACACACGTTTCCATTGCAAGTTTAAGATACATATTAATCATTGAAAACTGAGGATATAATCTTTTACTTCAAATATTTATAAATCGTGAGGAGTTTAATCTTTTTCACCTTGAATTAAATTTATTAATCTTTTTGTACATGCTTCTTGCGGATAGTTTTCATTAATAAATTTTTTTCTTAATTCTTTTGCTAAATTAGATTGTAAAGGATCATGTAGAACCTTTTTAATCGTACTAGTCACATCCTCCATAGAATGGTTTACAAGCCAATCTAGCGTATCGTAATATTTATAATCCCTTTCCTCTAATAAAGATTTATAAACAACTACAGGTATGTCTAATAACATTGCCTCTAATCCTACTGTTGAATTTGAGATAACCACAAGATTTGCATGTAAAATAACATCATACATGTTCACTTCATTTGTTATATATTTAACATTAGGATATAAGTTACTTAACTTAATATATTCTCCCACTAAGTTACGCCCTTTTTCCCAAGGATGAGGCTTTATAATAACCGTAATATTTTTGTCTTTCACTAACTTTTCTGTCAGTTCAGTATAAAATAAAGTTTTAAATGGCTGGGTTGCAATAAAAACTACTTTTGTAGAGGGGTCTATTTTTAATTTATTAAATAAATTCTTTTTATCCATATATACTCTATCAAAGATTTCGTCATATCTAGGGTGCCCCAGTATTTCAATTTGAGATTCACTGACCCCTTTTTGAAGGTACCAAGCTTCTTCATATTTCCCATATACGACCTGTTTTGTTGCGAAAACCGGAAAGTATGCTTCTTCTCCCATTATTGCACCATGTTGCAGACATAAACTTGGTATACCCTCACTACTAGAAAGAAAAGTAAGTGCTCTACTTGTTATGTCTTCCGTAGTACCAACAACCACACCAGAAATATCTTGTTCTTTAAAAATAAAATGAGCCATGTTAAGCTTCTCAATCATGATAGGAAGGTCGCTGAGTAATTTTTTTTGAAAAAACGTGTTTGATAGTAGTGGGTGTTTATTAAACCTTAAAAAGATTTCTTTAGCTTTTTCTATATAAACATTCGCGTTATTAGAGGATTTATTTATATAATCTGGTGTACAAACTGTAGGAAGACCATACAGCTCTGGCTTTTTTGATCTTGTTAATATCTTAGTTTGATTTGGATGAAAGTGGGTAAAATTACTTACTGAAAAACGGAGATAATCTGAATTTAGCAGGATTGTTCCATCTTTATTTTTTCTTTTTATTTTTAATTGAAATGCAGAAATTATTTTTTTAAACTCCAACTGTAACTGTTTTTCCGCTATTGGTTCAATTGACAATTGCTTGTAAAAATTATCATCTTTCATTTTATTTTTTATATCTTCATCTAAATATTGATAAAAATTACTCAGTAATGGCAAAGGAATGTTATGATGCTTTAACTCTGAAAAAATATTTATATAATCTAAATTTAATAGCCAGTAATTTTTTAAATAAATGTCACTCAATTTTTCACCCTCTTTTTCTTCTTAGATCTTCTCTTAATTCTTTGCATGTTCTTTGTGGTGGTAATAATTGCACAAATTCATTTTTTTCTTCTGCAAATAACTGTGCATGTATTGAATGAGGAGTAATATAATTGATATCTAAAATTTCATCTAAGGGATAAAAATCCCAATAATGATTTAATCTCCAAAAGAAGCGTGCATCTCCTATCCGGTAAAACTGAGGATCTTCATCCCAGTAAGAATTCCATCTTTTTTCAAGAATTGGTAAAACTGATGCTCTATGCATAATAGAACAATGATCAATGGTACATGGAGCATTATTTGTAATTTTTTTGGCAGGTCTTTCAACCGTTTTAATAGGCATATCTGATTCATCTATATGAATCGTTTTTGATGCAGAGTAAATAATTTGAACATCTTCATTCTCATCAAGATAACTAGACATCTTTTTCAGGCGTTCTTCTTCATATTGATTATCATCTGTAATATAAGTTATATATTCCCCTTTAGCATGCTTAAGTGCTTCATTAATTAAAGCCGCATATCTGACTTTTTTTGTCCTTTCAGAAATATGAGCTACATTACTTTTATAAAAATGTACATTTTCCTTATTTATAAATGGTTGAATCACCTTCTGGGTTATTTCATCTGAATCATCATCCATTATAAAAAGCTCGAAATCTTGAAAAGTTTGGTTTAATACACTTAATATCGATTTTTCAACAAACGCAGGCTTATTGTAACTTGTCATTATAACTGAAATTTTAGGCAAATATCCCTCTCCTCCTTATCAACAAATACAAAAACAGTTACGTTATTATATAAATAGAAAGGACAAACCGTTCCGATAATTTTAAAAAAGATTTCTTTATCTGTAAAAAATTAATAGCGGTATTTATATTCACCTATATCCTTTTTTCTCCACTATAGTCCATACCATATCTATGAAAAAGTAATAAACTACTTAAAATAAAAAAGAAAGTGTTGATAAGGCTTTAATTATTATATTTCACTTGAAAAAACACATTCAATATTCTTAATAGAGGTGAAGACTTTGCAACCCAAAATATCAATTATCCTTACTAGCTATAATAAGCCGTCATTAATTAATCAAGTTATTGAAAGTGTTCTAAAGCAAACTTATAAAGAATGGGAACTTTTTATTATGGATGATAATTCCTGTCCAGAAACTATAAATGTCATAAAAAATTATCTAGAGGACCCTCGAATTACTTATAAGAATAGTTTTATACAAGATGGTGAACGATATAAAACTACAAGATATGCAACACTTATCAATGAGGCACTTCCATTAACATGTGGGGATTATATTTGCTACCTAACGGATGATACTATATACCTTCCAAACAGATTAGCTGAAATGTTATCTTTCTTAGAAAAACATCCTGAAATTGATGTAGTGTACTCTTCACAATACGTAAAACATGTTGATTATAACTTACAACCTACAAATGAATTTGTGAGAGAAGCTTCGAAAATTTTATATACAGCTGCTAACGTTGTAGATCACTGTTCAGTTATGCATACTAAAAGAATATTAGTAAAAGTCTATGAAAAGTACCGTGGATATTGGGATACAAATCCTTTATATTGGTTTGTTGGAGATGCAATGTTTTGGAAACGCCTAAATACATTCCAACCTTTTTATCCCATTAACAAAGTGCTTGATATTACTTTTAAAACACCATTCTCTTTCCAAAATCTATATGCTAACCTCCCTTCTAAAGATTTAAATGGTATTTTGTTTAGTAATTCACACGGTGAAGTATTTTTAATTGATAACTTTAAACGCAGACTTATTTCGAAAGACATGCTTTCTTACTTCAAATATAATCAAAATGAAATTGTCTTAATTCCTGATCCATTTATCTACAAATATACAGATGGTCCTCCCATAACCCTTACAGATTCAATTCCAAATCTACGGGTTGTACAAAACGAAAAAAAAGAGTTATTTTATATAGAAAATAATCAAAAACGTCCTTTCATTAACACGATAGCATTTCGCAAGTTTAAATTTACAGTTCAAGAAATCATTAATGTTTCACAAAATAGTTTAGATCATTTTTCGGATGGACCACCTATTCATCCGAATCTATCCAATCAAACAATCCTCCCTGAAGGAAAAGTATTTATTTATCATCACAATTATTTTATTATGACAAATCACATGCTTCATCCAATAGATAAAGACATTTTACAAAAACTTTACTTATTAAAGAACTGTATACCAATTTCAAAGAGCAATTTATCCCACTTTAAAATCGGTCCTCCTATCACATCATATCCCTCTCGCTTAGCTGAAAAATACAGAGAAGAATGACAGGAATTTTATAATTGAACTACCCCCACTTTCACTTCTAAACGAAGTGAAAGTGGGGGTAGTTCAATTGCCCTCATTAAGAAACGTTTAGATAAAAAAGAAAGAAATCCTTATCAGTTATGTTTTCCACCGCTACTCACAATACAAATACATCACAATAACTCCAAAACAAACGGCATACTACTGGCCAAAAAAACGTTCACAGCCTTGCCATATTTCCTGAACTAACAAATCGTAATTAATCAGCGTTCTCCAACACTTTTCTCATCTTTAAAAACACCCTATGTCTTTATTAAACTCTTTTTCTTCATCTCACTCTTGTATTTCTTCATACATTCGCTGCCTTTCTTTGTTAACAGCTCTAACTTGATCGTAATCGTAGTCAATCGATTCCCTTTCTTCTGTTCTACGTTGTATTTCTTCGTACATACGCTGCTGCTCCTTGTAAGCTGCATCCCCCTGATCGTAATCAATTAATTCCTGTTCTTCGCCCCTAATTTGTCTTTTTCGCTCTTCTCTCTTTTGTTGTAGTTGATATCTTCTATATGCCTTTTTATCAGTAATTTTTTCACAGTCGTGCGCTAGCTCCTTCGTTTCGTCATGTCCATGTCCGCAAAAATCGTTTGGAATTATAGCACTAGATTTCTTAACAGATTCAGGATTAGGGTCTTCATGTTCTTTGCTAGCCTTCTCATCTTTAACTGCAGTATTGCTAAGACCATCTTGCTCTTTGTTCGTTACATTTCTATTAGAATCAAACTTTATAGTCATCGAACCGTGACCACCGTGACCTAAATATATGTAGATAGAGAACAATTTAGTTGTTTCGCTGGATCCAGGCTTTCCTGCTATCTCTATGACTTTGTCCGCAGACATTCCAACCTTGATTTGATTATACTGTTCTAGTGATACTGTTGATGCGTCCTCATGTACATCTTTATAATGCGGATATTTGTCATTAATTTCCTCATCTTTATTCTTAGATTCCTCCACTTGTTGTACCTTTTTTTTCTTCTTATGTTCTTCCGTACCCTCTTCGATCTTAGGCGGATTGGACTTCTCCTCTTCTCCCTTTGCAACTTCTATAGAGTCTTGTTTCTTATATGGCTTGTAATCCCCATCTTCCTTTGCAGAGCAGGCACTGAAAATTGATAAAGACGTTGCGCTTAATAAAAGTAATTTCTTTAATAATTTCGTATTAAATTTCATGATATTATTCCTCCGTTACATATATTGAATTGAACCCTCATGCATCCTCCTATAAACGTTATCCTTTCCCTTCACATATACATTCTCATATAACTTTGCATAAGCCACTTCGTTATTTAACTTACTCCAGTAATCTTCGGCTAAGCTTTTAATTATTAATATGTAAAATTTTTCATCTTTTTATTACATTAATAGCTTTATATTACATTATAATAATATCTCTTTCTCTTTTTAGCAAATATTGTTAATTTTTTCGACGTTGATTTAAAAGGGGGGTAAAAAATGAATAAGTTGCATTTTTTAGGAGTAAAGATAAAATTTCGTTTGCGAATTAACATAATTTTCATACATTAAAACTCAACATGTTAATAATAGTTATATAATGAGGCCAAACCTTAAGTAAGATCGTTTCCCTGTTACGAGTAATGAGATAGTTTGTTTCATCTTTTTACATTATCTAAAAAAGAACTTGTAGTGATGCCTACAAGTTCTTTTTGCTTTTTTATAGAGATTACTTATATTCTAAGCACATTCGACATAAATTGATTATTTTTTATGAATTTTCTTGAAAAATATTGTAAAATCACTCCATTTTTCCTTCTATTTTGCTATGATAGTTACAATTAAATAGGATTAGGATATTTCTATAGGATGGGGGCGTATATTATGAGTGTCTCAGTAAAAGAAAATGAACAGTTAACCGCTCTATTGAACGACTGGTATCGATCTATGCTATCTCAACAAGTTATAAAAGCTACTAATCTAAAAAAGAAAATTGATGAAAAAATCAGTAAATTAAGCACTGAGCCAAATCAAGAACATCAAGATCAAAATTTGTTACTATATTACTCACTACTTGAATTCCGTTACAATGTCTTAACAGATAGCCTAGGTATTCAACAAAATAGCTTTGATGCTATTAGCGACTATGATATGCCTGCAGACCATTTTCTACGCTTCTATTATCACTTTTTTAAATCCATTCATTCCACTTTTATATCAAATTATACTGAGGCAGAGG
This sequence comes from Bacillus cereus group sp. BfR-BA-01524, assembly GCF_022662595.1. Taxonomy (NCBI): domain Bacteria; kingdom Bacillati; phylum Bacillota; class Bacilli; order Caryophanales; family Bacillaceae; genus Bacillus; species Bacillus cereus group sp. BfR-BA-01524. The sequence goes on from NZ_JAKUDW010000073.1 coordinate 10,525, forward strand.
AACATTATAAACTGGCAGAAAAGATATTAGTAGACATACCAGATGAACTTGAACAAGCTGAATTCTACTATAGAATTGCTACTTTTTATCATCATACCTATAACATGCTCGCTTCTATCGAATACGCAAATAAATCGAGAGCAATCTTTTCAAAGTATGAAGGCTATGAAGTAAAAACAGCCTTTTGTAATAGTTTGTTAGGTGGTTGCTGCATCTATTTAAAACAGTACGAACAAGCTGAAGAATATTTACAAAGTGCAATTGATTTACTACAAAAGAATAAGGAAGAAGATTCTTTGTTATACGTAAAAAGTACTATGGGGTGGCTGTACTCTGATCAAAGTATGTCTACTTTAGCTATTCGTCACCTTTCAGAAGTAACAGAGAAAATCCCTACACACTTCAAGGCTATCTTCCTACAAGCTAAGGAACATTATAAATTAGGAGAACAATCAACGGCTAGCAAACTCATTCTTAAGGGATTAAAAATTTGCAGAGAAATCCATAACGAAGAATATATGCATCACTTCTTTATTTTAAAAAGATTAAACGAAAACATTCCATTGGAAGAATTAGAAAAAATCATTCAAGAAGGAATCTTATACTTTGAGAAAGAAGAGTTATGGGAATATGTTGTCGAATACGCTGAATTATTTGCCACAAAATGTAGACAATTAGAGAACCACAAAAAGGTAAGTGACTATTTCCATATTTGTTATCAAGCAAGACGAAAATTAATTGAAAAAGGAGTCTTAAAATAATGAAAAAAATCAGTTTATTATTATCGGGCATTGCTTTCATTGGGGTGTTAACGGTGGGAATTTCTCAGTTTTCTAAAACAGATCAGCTTGCTACTCATGGGCATTATCCTACTCCTTCATATAGTGTTGGCGATTATGGTGGTGCACCACCACAAATTTAATGTAAATGTATTTAAAAACCCTCCAAATGGAGGGTTTTTAAATGGCTTATCTGCCTGTTCAATACGCATAGAGAGTACATATTATACTTATTTACTATGTTATAAGATTTTTCATTTCCACTCTGTAACAAGATTCTAGCATTCTCTCCTAGAATCTCAACTTAAATCTTAAATCCACCAATTAACTCTTGAAGTTCTTCCGCCATCTGTGCTAATTGTATTGCTGAAGAATTTATCTCTTCCATAGAAGCATGTTGTTCCTCAGATGAACCAGCTATCGTTTGCATACTTGAAGAATTCTCTTTTACAGCCATAGCTATTTGATCAATCGATGTATCGACTTTCATTGCATCAGTAGTCATTTTATTAGATAGTTCCACCATACCATGCACTTTTGCCACAATATCATTTGCAGATTTTGAAATCTCATAAAAACTTTGTTTTGTATCGTTCGCAACTTTAATTCCCGATTGTACTTCTACTCCCACTTCATTCATAGCTTTTACAGTCTCGTGTACGTCTGCTTGTATTTCCTTAATTAAACTTCCAATTTCCATTGAAGATTCGGATGATTGCTCTGCTAGCTTCCTAACTTCATCGGCAACAATTGCAAACCCTCGCCCCTGTTCTCCTGCTCTAGCTGCTTCAATCGCTGCATTTAATGCTAATAAATTTGTTTGTTCCGCAATATTTTGAATCGCTTCTAATATACTGCCAATTTGCTGTGATTTCTTATCTAATAATTTTATGACATTATCTGATTGAGAAACAGAGTGATGGATAGACTGCATTTGTGTTACAGTTTGTTCTACTAATTTTTCACCTTCATTGGCTTTTTGTTTAGTGTATATGGAGGAAGTCGATACTTCAGAAGCATTCTCAGCTACGTATTGAATATTTCGTGTTACCTCACCAATTAATTCAGCTCCAGACTCAACTTCATTATTTTGAACCTCTGCACTGTTCGAGATTTCTTCCATCTCTTTTGTAATTTGTTCTGTCGCAACACTTGCTTGCTCTACACTAGCAGTTAGTTCCTCAGAAGACGCAGCTACATGTCCAGCAGATGTGTTAATTTGAGAAATAATATTACGTAACGACTCTGCCATTGTATTGAAACTACCGCCTAATTGACCAAGTTCATCCTTTGAACGAATATCTATTTTCTCGGTTAAATCTCCCTGACTAATTCTTTGGGCCGAAATAACTAATTGTCTTAGTGGATTAATAATAGATCTAAGTATGAATAAAATTACAATTCCACCTAACAATAATGAAGCCCCTATTATAGTGAGCGTTTTATAAAAAATAGGATTGGTAGCTTCTTCAATTTCTTTCATAGGCATTACGCCTGCTATTTTCCAACCTGTTTTTTTGTTTGTCTTAAAGCTTATGTTTCGATCTTCGCCATTGAGGCTATAAGTAATTACTCCATCTTCTGTCTTGTACAATTCATCCGCTAAAGTTTTCTCTAATTTCTCTCCAGGCTTTAGTGATGGATGAACAACTATAGTTTTATCTTGACTAACTATAGATACAAATCCTTGCTTTCCAATTTTTATCATTTTGGATGTTTTTACGATATCTGTAATATTCAAATCTAAGCCAATGACACCACTTTTATCTGCATTTTGCTTTGCAATTGCAATTACCATATTTCCTGTAGCCTTTGATTTATATGGAGATGAAACAATAATCTCTCCATTTGCTTTTACTGCATCCTTATACCAACTACTTTCTAATGGATTAAACCCTTCTGGTATCTTGCCAACAGGTGCATGAATAAATTGATTGTTACTAGATGCCGTATAAATCGTTTCTACCTCTGGATGTAACTGTATATATTGATCAAATTTACTCTGTACATTTTGCGATTGTTCAGGATTATAATCACCTTGTGTAAGTACTTTTGCAAAATGAGTGACATCTATATGCTTATTTTCTAATTCATCATCAACAATCTTATCTAATATACTTATATTATCTTTTGCTGATTGAAGAATTGTTTCATTAAGATCTGTTTTTGCTTTATTGTAAGATGATACTCCTACGATAAGACTTGGTATAATTAATATTGCTATAAATGCCATAGACAACTTTGTTTTAAGCTTTATTTGTCCCAATCTTTCTTTTATATTTAACACTAGATACTTCTCCTTTTCACTTTTACTACTGATATAGTTTATTTGAATTTTTCTCCTTTATTTTTTCCACATTCATTTATGGTACCATTCGAAACGGAACTATAATTACATCCTATTATTGGAACTTTATAATTTAGAGATTTAAATTTCACAGGTAGAGTTTTATCTATCCTCCTTTTGAATATGTTATTTTTCTAGATTTAGCAATTATTAGACTACGAATTATTCCATATAAACTGGATGAAACATATACTTCATTTTGAAAATAATTATTGGATTCGTTTGGATAAAAATTTAGTTTAGCGCTATTCCAATCAGATGAAATCCTTCCCATAATAAATTCACTAAACATAACTAATTAAATCTTTTCTTTTAATACTTATATTTAACGGCCTTTTAACCATTCTAACTGTATTACTTCATTGATTTATCTATTTATTACAACCAGTTTTGTATTATTGAATCACTAAACCATAAATTCTAAATAGGAGAATAAAATAAATTAGAGAATTACATTGTAACATGTATATATAAGTTTTTAATATTAAAATTTAAAACTTTACTATTTTTCATATGCAATATTACATGCGAAAAGCCTTAATTTTTTTGTTATACTATGCATGTGGATTTTTCATCCGAAAATCTACCCAGACGCATATTTATGTATATGCCACCCTAATTGATGAAAGTGAGAAGAATGTTTATCATTTTTCTCACTTTTTTATATTTTAAATGTTTGCTGGTTCAAAAAATATTTAGACATTTTATATTTAAATCTTAATTATCCACACATGGGAATAATATTATAAAAATAAACTTAAAAAGGGAATTGAAACTCCAAATTTAACCTTTTGAATCATTTATTTTCTAAAAAACAATTCCACATCTTTATCAACTCATTTTAGAATATTTAAACAATAATTTTATATACATTCCCTGCATAAATTATTCATTTTCTTTTATATAACACCTACTTTTTTACTTCTGATAAATTATTAAACATTGGATTATTATACACACCCCCAAAAACATGAGGTATTTTGTAGAATTTTGTCTATCAATATGTATGTACACCCTTTTGTAGTGGATATAGACTGTGAGGTGTAAGGAGATACCTTACAAAATAATAAAAAGGAGATTATAGAATGAGTAGATTAACAAAATTCTCAAAGTTAGTATTTGCAACTTTAATCGTGGGAAGTAGTTTAAGCACCTTTGTTTCGTCACACAGTGTACAAGCTGATACCTTAGATCCTAATTACCAAGATTCTGTAAAATTCATACCACCTTCTAGTGCTAGGCCAACATTGGAACAAAAAAACACTATTGTTCCAGAAGCAAAAGTTGTTAAAAACCATTATGTAAAGTACTCTAAAGCACATTTCCAAACTAAAGAAAGTATACCAAAAGAGATTTATTATTCTTCAGATGGCTTTAAGGGCTATATACAGGCAAGTACCGTTTGGGATATGGGCGATCATTTCGCAACACTATATTCCGGAACCGTTATTCGATGTTAGACTTTTAATCCATTCTTTCCTAATGCTTAAAATGATCAATAGCTCACCGCCAATACTGTAATATCTATTGTTCATAAAATAAACCACAAAATCTTTCGATTTCATGGTTTATCAAATATAAAGATAATGCTAAACGAATACTCTAACATTACCTTCCCCAAAGTTAATTATAGAGTATTTTCAAAAAAAAGACACTCTTGTAGTGTCTTTTTTATAGTATTTTAAAAAGAATTCCACCTACTAACACCTTTTTGTTGCGCCTATTCGTTTATTTCAATATGATACTTTTCCATCTCGTATATGCAATAGACAATGATAGCTAAACTCCAACTGACACTATAATAATTATGTGTGTAGAAGTCATATCCTGCTTTAATACCTTTCTCTATTACAACTAATGTAAATCCTAAAGCCACCCATCTGTTAATTTTCATCTTTATAAACGTTAAAGAGATAATTATTAAAAATAAAATATTTGTAAGATGATTTATCATTAGCTCATATTTTTGAATGTATACTGCCATTATACAAGCAACGATATTAGTCGCAATGCCAAAGGCAATCACCGCTCCCCAAACCCTGTCCGAAAGTCCCACTCCTGAGTCAGTCCCTTCCTAAACAAATATCCCTTTCTTTAATTCGTTCCTACACCCTATTCAAGATATGCTAAATTATCCTTGTCTGATGAATATCTATTTATCTTTTCATATAGAGCAAACAAATTTTCTACTCATAATTTTTTCTTTATTAGACAAACTATGTCTAAGCCGTTTGAACTAGCGGCTTCACTCTTCTGGTAATGGGATAGCACAATTTATTGAATTGACTAACTCATTCAACCCACTGGCACTGGCAGGCAACAAAATAGTTGTCTGCCATTTTCATGTATACTTTTTCTATTTTCATTTCAAACCAAGTGTGTGCTGTACTGATTTTAAAAGGACAAAATTTTATTTTTTAAAATGTAAAAAAGATAAGGTCCTGTCTACTTTTGGTATAGGACTTTTTCTTTTCACACATACTATTTTTGAACCTGTTTACCAATACGTGTCCTAATGGTGTCTTGAATTCCTCCTAAAAAGGGCTGCAGATACGACTGCATGCCCTTTTATTTACTTTGCTTCTCTATATTGAATAAAATAATTAAAAACTAAAAATGTAATATTACATATTTTTTCTGTTCAGATTATGTTAGGATTTACTTCGTAGTCGTATTATGGTTTCGTATCTAATTCAGCAATATGTGAACTGTTTACCTAAAGAAAAGACACCCAAAAGGTGTCTTTTCTTCTTTTAATCAAAAAAACATTTTTTCTTTTCAGTAAGATCCAATTATCCCTCTAACCTAAACCTCATAATTAAAGGCAATTTAATCATGGTACTCAAGAGTTTTCATCCATTTCAATATACCTATAGTTTAATTTAAAATCACATTTCCAGCACTATATTTGCTTTCCTACAGATTTTCTGTCTTGTTCTTAATTTTGTCAAAATCCTCATATAACTATACCAAAAATACATGCTATTATGATTTTAAGAAGCTATGCGTTCCCTTAACCCTGTATCCGGTCCTGTATTTTTACAGGGCCTTTGTTTATGCAATTTATTTATATTTTGCTTATAACAACTAATCATATCCGCTTTCATTTTAAATTATTTAAATGTCTATTGTATTTCCAATGGATTTTTTTATTTGTTGTAATATAACAAACTCCAACTTAGTCTTATCTAACCAACTTGGAATTATTATTGGGTAACTAAATAAATATTGCTCTAAACAAACTTTAACACTATATACATAGTGTTAAAGTTGTTAATTGAATATTAGTAATAGTAAGTATAAATATTATCAATTTACTATATCTTACATTTATGTAAAAATAGATTTATGTTAAGCTTTTTCTAAATCTTTCCCCTAATAAAGATTTGAAAGTAGCATTTCATGATTCTCCTTACTGTTAATATGCCAGGAAAAAGAACCCGATAGGGTTCTTTTTCTGTTCATTACAACCTATTTCTACGTAATACTACTATCTTACGTATCGCTATGCATATCTTGGGCAATTCCTTTCACCTCAAATCGATAATCTATATTATGTAAAAAAGTTTTTCTATTAATACAGCTTGATTCATTTAATCGTTATATATAAAATTATATTTATATTCATCTAGCCAATCTACATTCAAATAGATTCTCATTTTACCATGACATAATTTCATTAAATATATAGGAGTTTAATATGACTGAAACTACATACAATTTATACGAATACAAAGATTACTGGAATAATTTTGAGATCCGTGAATACTTAGAGTTTGTAGATCTATTTAAAGCAAGATTAAAGTTCTACTGTGATTGTGGATTTTACATTGGTATAGATACAAATTTAATTATGGATTTCCCCGTTATTTTAGATTTAATAAGATCAAAAGATAAGTTATTAATTAGCCGCAAAGTATATGATGAGTTAGATGGTTTGAAAAAATCTAGCAATAAAGCAGGTAAACAAGCTCGTTACGCACTACAGAAATTAGAAGAATATCAAATTTCAAACGGACCTATTTCTTTTCTAAAAACAGATAAAACCTTTACTGAATCATTAAATCTTCAACCTGAATCACCTGACGACCTAATTATTGCGAGCTATATAAAAGAAAAAAATCAAAATGATAAAAAAGTTTTATTTTTATCAAATGATCGTGGAGCTCGTATACTTTCACGAAGTGTAAATTTAGATAACTTTGAACTCTCAGAGGATCTTATTATACCTTGTGATGAGGAAGGATTAGTACTTATTGAATACGAACATTTTCTTGAATTTTTTGAGCAAGATAAATTGGGAGGAAATTATTCTTCTATTGAAAACAATCCTTACTACTATCAACAATTTAAAAATTTTTATTTATATCATAGAGAATACCGTAGATTCACAGATGAAAATGGTAAACTAAATCCTTTAGATCTTTTGAATTCCACTCTCTCACCATTTCATATAGAAAGAAAAAAAAATGCTGAAACATTTGGCTATCAATTTATAAAAAACTATGGAGAAAACGAACAACATTCATATGATACTGCTTTTAATACTATCTATACCCCTAAGCTGCCATTTAAAACAGAATATAAATATGATCATAGTTTTTTAAAGGGAATTGGCTGGTTAGAAAGAGCAAAAAAGTTTTTACATAAACAAGGAGGGTTATCCTTTATACCTACAATAATGACTTTTAAACATACCTTTATTCAAGCCATACAAGAACATCATGAAAAGGGTGGGTATTTTTTTATAGATGAAACTATATACAAGAGGTTTCCAATTATACTTAAGTTAATTCCAGACATTTCAAATTTGTTAATAGATGAGTCTACATATCATTCATTACAAAAAGATCCAATTTATATGACTTTAAAATATTGTGTTGAAAAAGAAATTATTACGTTTCCATTTTCTCTAGAATCTGCAAACATAAATAACGAATTCGGAAAAGATACAAAAAAACAAATTACAGGGGAATTAATTTTATCTACCCTTAGTTACCACGATAGGCAGAAAGATATTCTTGTACTTTCAAATAATGTAGAATTAAGAAATATGGCACGTTCTTTTCAATTCCAAGTATATGAACCTCCTTCAGAAAAAATCTTTTGTAAACCAATGCAGCTCTTATTTCAAGCTACAAAAGAACAATTAATGCGCTTATATTACACAGATTTATAATTTAAACTTAATTCTCATAAGAAAGCCCCACCTTTCTATAATTGAAAGGTGGGGCTAAAAGTTGATTTAAATTTCTTGTACTATGTTGTTTTACTTATCATACTTTCATTAAAATATGGCATATCTACATCTAGCGAGACAGGTATATTCCCATGGATATATTCTACATTTTTTGCCTTTGATTCACTTGTAATTTCTTGATACTCCTGCTCTCTACCAATTGGTTTATTGAGTCTTGGACACCAATATACAGGTCTCTCAATTGGTCTCTTACTTTCCTCTAATTTTTTTGCTTCTTCTAGCATTTTCTTTCTACTTTTTCTTACTACGAAAGCTACATAAACAAACACGCATAGTATTATTTTCGTAAGCATCCTAATTCCTCCTTTAAATTCAGATAATCCCTCATCCATTTAAACATAATTTCCTAATATTAAATATAAACGATTATAAAAGTTTTATATGTTGGCTTGTTCTATTTCCCCCTACATATATAACAATTTTTTAAGAACTAATTTTAAAAATACGGCCCTAGTATCCTAACTAAAAACGATTTTATCATTTTCTGACAGAATACTACTTCCTCAAGTGTGTGAAGGGCGCTAGCCCAAGGGTATGTGGGGGATAAATTTCGGTAATAAAAAGCTTGCAAAAGCGATTAGTGACATGTCTTAGTCACAATTTCAAAAAATGTTGGAATATAAAGCTAAGTGGTATAGCAAACAAGTGGTTGTGGTAGCTAAAACATTTACTTCTAGTCAATTATGTTCCAATTGTGACTAAAAAAACAAAAATGTTAAAAATCTAACCATTCGAGAGTGGAATTGTCCTTCTTGTAGCACACATCACGATAGAGATCAAAACGTAGCGCTCAATCTTACAAATGAAGCGATTCGTCTTTTTAGCTTAGAAACTACGGGGATCACTTGCTTAATTAGAAAACGTTAGGTTTTTGTACTTAGGAATTTCCCAATTCAAACAATCCGTAAGGATATTAGTTGGTGAGTAGTTCAATAAATACTTCTATACTATATTGCTTAATATTATCATTTTCAAGCGTATTGTATTAATTCCTATAGCGATTCTACTGTAGGAATATCAGCTGGCGCCCAATATAAATTATTTAAATCTTTAACACGAACCCATTTTAACTCTGTATGCTCAAGAGCTTTAGGTATACCTTCAAGGATTTGCGCTTTATATGTAGTAAGATGAACAATGATAGTTTCATACTCGTATTCAATTTCCTCTACTTTCTCATCTACAGTAATACTACATCCCAGCTCCTCTTTAATCTCACGAACCAGTGCTACTTGCGGCTCTTCTCCGTTCTTTATCTTACCACCTGGAAATTCCCAGTAATTCGGTAAGGTCATTGTAGGAGAACGTAATGCACATAAGACTTCATTGTTTTCATTAAAAATCACCGCACCAACAACTGATATCCTTCTCTTCATAATTACTTATTCACTTCCTTATACAATTTAGTTAATACTCAATATCTTATTTAGATTAGGATTTTTGAGAAATAACTTTAGTGATACATTAATTCTTCTACTAGTAGATACTTGAAACAAACCATTTTAAAAGTTGAAACAGCTGGAACATCTCTTCATATTAGCGTACCATCCTTTAGAAAAGAATAAATGCGATTATTAGATACTATACACAATGCTTTAGCAAAGAACATAGACTAAATATTTTTTAAGAATCACAATCAATGTTTTATATTAAAAATAGAACCTTATAATTGAATTATAAGGTTCTAAACCATATTTAAATTTAACTACTAAGTTTACTCCATGTGAACGACTGCCCACATAGCAAAGATTGATGTCAGAGCTTCTCAGTTCCACGACGAAAGTAACCTTTCGTCTCCCTGAGTGTTAATGCTGATTGTTCCACTCCTAAATGTACAACGCTTTGACGCTCTTTTGGTCGGTTGGTATTTTAGGAAACTTTTACGTATTACTAACCTACAGCCCTAAAATTTCTACAATCTGACGAGCTTTAGTATTATCAATATAATAATGCATCTCTAACCCCTTTCTTTCTGCACGGAGTACGATTCCTCTTAACTTTCCTAAATGTTGTGAAACGGTGGATTGTGGAAGTTTTAATACTTCTGTTAACTGTGTTACATTGCACATTTTATGATTCATTAATTCACTTATGATTTTTAATCGAACCGGATGTGCCATTACCCTTATTACATCTACATCTTCTTCGCGAATTTTAGCTAGATCATTATTAGATATTACTGTTAACATTTCACATTCTCCTTTATTATTAATTTCTATTTTCCTATTATCCTTATAAGTAATACTTATAGATAATTACAATTTGTCCTGTTGAGAAAATATATTCTTCCTCAATACAAAAAAGACACCTATTCCGAAAACAGTTTTTACTGTTCCAATGAATTGGTGTCTTATAATTTTTTGACCAAACTATATTTATTCATATTATAATCTATACATGATTTTGAATGATGCTTTCTAAGAAAAAATAATACTTCCACTCCTCGTTTCAAGATAACTTTAATCGAGATATTTTCTTTCTCATATTGCTAAACCTATAAGGACCCTCTACTCATCTCACCTTTTACATCATATATTATTTATTTCTCAACACAAAAATATGGAATAACAATCCCAATAATGGTAATGTAAAGGTATCTTCAGTTGTTAACTGTCATCCCTTTTTAAAAGCCCTGTCTTTAAAAACAGGGCTTTTAAATTTACTCAATTAAAAATATCCTCGAACTAAACTGGCTATTAATTATAAACCTAAAACTTCAATAAGCTGACACTATAGTAGATATAGGCTTTCACCATCCAAGTGTTCGTTAAAAGTTTATTTAACTTACACTTGGATGGATTTCATAGAATTGAGTATAGTAGAGGTATCAATCATATATTGATACCTCTCTTCTTTTTCAAAACTAGTATGGTATCCATATATGTAATCAAGCTATTTATTAAAATAGTATTCTAGCTCAAAAATTTGAATAGTTAGTTTAAATATCGGTTTAAGTATTGGTTTAAAAATTATTTTACATTATTTGATTTGAGGTGTACAACATGAGTAACCAAGAAAAAGAAAAGTTTAAAATACTAATAGATAAACATAAAAGTAAAATGCCCTGGTATATCATAGAGTATGCAGAAATGAAAACAGCCCTCTCCCCCGCTACATTGTATGCTTACATTACTGAATTTGAAAAGTTTCTAAAATGGCTTATAAGTAATCGATTAGCCGTTGAAAACGGTAAGGTGGTCACTAATATATGTGATGTACCAATTACAACACTAGAAAATCTACCATTAAATGAAGCTAGAACTTTTCAAAGATATCTCCAGGGAGAAGGTATTGAGACAAGAGCTATTAACAGAACTTTCTCTGCTTTAAAATCCCTATTCAAGTACTTAGCTCAAAATACAGAGAATGAACATGGGGAAAATTACATCTCACGTAATGTAATGGAGAAAATTGAACTGCATAAGGAGAAAGTAGATGCAGCAGCAAGAGCAGATGACGTTGCAAATATGATATTTAATGAAAAAGATGATGTAGCTTTTCTTCACTTTCTAGCGAATGATTACGGAGAAATGTTGAAAGATATATCACCAAAAAAATATAGTTTTTTCCAGCGTGATAAAGAAAGAGACATAGCTATTATAAGCCTCATTTTAGGCACTGGGCTTCGAGTTTCTGAGGTAGCTAGCTTACTATCTCTAGTATAAACTTCCGTCAGGGGAAAGTAAAAGTGACACGTAAAGGCAATAAAAGATCTTCTATATTAGCCACTCGCTCTTGCTTAGACGATGTTAAAGAATATATAAAGGTCCGTCCTAGTAAATATAACTGCCCTCAAGATGAAGACTTACTTTTTGTAACAAATTATAAGGGGAAATATACACAGTTAACTGTTAGAGCTATACAGAAGTTATGTGATAAATATTCAAGTGCATTTGATGAGAAGCGTAGCCCTCATAAACTACGACACACATATGCTACAAATCATTATAAGGAAAACAAAGACCTAGTATTACTTCGGGATCAACTTGGCCATACTTCTGTGGAAGTTACTAGTATCTATACAAATATTAATAATGAGAAGAAACGTGAGGCTGTTGATCGCTTGGAAAGAAGACAATTTGAATAGTATCAACTCGTCCATTTATTTATCAAACTTGTATATTTTACGTAATACATTGGAAAGGAAATACAATTGATTTTCACCTAAGCAAAACAAGAGAAGGCTGCAAAGCACTTTTTCAAAAAAGCCTTGCAGTCTTTTCATGTTTCAAAACCGCGTGTTATAACAGTCAAAAAAAACAGCTTATCCTATAGCAATGGAACAGTTGAGAAAAAAATCATACCTGTTGGTATGCGACTTAGACAACAAAAGTATTTGAATAACATAGTAGAACAAGATTATCGCTTTATAAAGAAGCAAATTCGTTCTATGCTAGGTTTCAAATGTTTGTACACAGCTAAATCCATTCTTTCTGGAGTAGAAGCCATACATATGATAAAAAAAGAACAGGCTGATTTACGGGACCAGTCTGTCCAAAATCAGAAGGAATTCATCCATCAATTGTTTGGACTAGCAGCATAAGATACAATTCCGTTAGGAATCTATGCATTTTATTATCTTTTATTCTATTTTTGCACCAGAACCAACATTGTTACTCATTTACCAATCTGTTTATGATTTTTTCAAACTTTGTAACAGAACCTTATCGTTTATAAAAAATGATAAAACAAATATTATTATGAATGCTGTTAAAGACATAAACGGAATTGTTATAAAACCTCCCCATTTATCATAGATTGTTAAACAGCTACTTGTAACACCACAAAAGCTACTTTTCTGTTGAGTAAATTGAATGAAATTATGGTAAGAAGAAATAATTATACCTATTAATGAAAAAAAACGAAGATAATATTTTATATTTTTATCATTAATTAGTATTGAAATAAAAATTAACAAAGGAATTGGGTACATAAAAATTCTTTGATACCAACATAAACTACAGGGAACATAACCCTTTACTTCACTGAAATATAAACTCCCTATCGTAGCTACTAATGAAACAAAAAAAGAAAAATATATCATATATTTACTCCTTTAAAAAATCAAATTAAATTTATTCTGCCAAAAATGACTTTAATTCAGATTTAGATTGGACCCCTTCTACCCGGTTCATTTCTTCCCCATTTTTATACTTTAGTAGAGTTGGTGTTTTTTGAATGTTATTTTTTTTCAAAAATTCAATATCCATATTTTCATCTGACTCCATATTTATAGCAAATACCTTTTTCTTATCTTCTTTAATCACTTCATTTAAGGATGGTTTAGTAGTTTGGCATGCTGTACAGCTAGTTTTGTAAACGTAAATATAAAAATTATCTTTCGAGTTTAGTTTACCTTTATATTCCTTCATATCGATATTAGTATAGTTAGGTTTATCTAAGTCTTTTGAAGTGAAGATAAAAAAGAGAGAACCTATACTTATTAGAATAACTAAACTGGAAAACAGGATTTTTTTTGACATATTATTCACCTCTAATTTAATTGTTTCTCAAATTCTCTTTGCATTTCGAAGATGGATTTTTCTCTAAAAATAAATTTCTTATCATATTTTGTTATATACTCAGGATTATGTGTAATAAAAATTATTATCGAATTTAAACCTAATAAAGCATCATAAATTTTCATAAAATTATCAGGATCTACATTACTAAGCGATTCATCTAAAATTAAAACACTTGGTTTGTGAAGAATTGCTCTAGCAAGGCATAATCGCTGTTTTTGTCCCGTAGATAAATTGGAATTACTATCATTTATTACGAAATTAAAACCTTTAGGAAGTGAAGTGATTACATCATAAATATGTGCAATTTGACAAGCCTTTATAATTTCATCTTCAGTAAAATATTCTCCCATACATATATTTTCTTTAATTGTATTTTTGAAGAGAAATGGATTTTCATTTAAATAAATAAGTTCCTTTCTTAAACTATTATCATTAATTTCATTAATATCAACACCATTAATATATATTTGTGATGCGTTAGTTTGATAGAGTTTGTTTAATAATTTAGAAAACGTAGTTTTTCCTGAACCACTTTCACCAATTAAAATAACTTTTTCGTTATTAGAAATATTCATATTAACATTTTTAATAATACAGTGATCATTAATATTAAAGTTTAAATTGTCTATAGATATGTCTTTAATCCTTGTAATATCTGTCTGAGGCTTATTTTGAACTACTGGATAATTCATTAAATCAGTCAATCTATCCTTAGCGACAAGCGATTTTTGGATTTCTCCTTGCAATTCAATTAATCCTGTTAGAGAGCTTAGCATAAACATAGTTAAAGAGTTTATAAAAAGTAAATCCCCTAATGATATAGTATCCGCCATAATCTGTTTAGCACCAACATATAATAATATGATAGAAAATGAAGTCTGAACAAGTTTTTTTAGTCCATTATTATTTGTTATTGTAACTGCTTCTTTTAACGCCGCATTAAGTTCCCTATTGAATATTTTGTTAAATGCAGAGGAAAAATATTCTTTCTTGTTTAAAGAATAAATATTAGTCATATTTTTTATAAATTGTATTAAAAAAGATTGTGTATCAGCATTTTTACTCATAGAATCTTTATTTCTTTTTTGGATAATATCATAATACATAAAAGTAATTGCTATCAAAATCAACGTCAAAATAAGAACAGTGAAAAAAAGTAAAACATTAATGTTATAAAGGACGAATCCTATTCCTAAAAAAATTACAGTATTTAATATTACTGAAACAAAAGCTACATTTACTAAATTTCTAATATAATAAATATCATTAAATCTTGATATAATGTCACCATCATCCCTATTTTCAAAAAAATTAATAGGTAATTTTAATATTTTCCTGAAAAATTCTTTTGATATAGATTGGTCTAATTTTATTGCAGCCTTATTAATTATGTAAGTTCTTAAATAATCAAATGCATTACTTAAAAAATTGATTCCTAAAAAAATCAAAGTAAATTCTAACAATAGGTAATCATAATTGTGAGGAATAATCTCATCTATTACGAGTTTAAAGAAGAATGAGTTACTAATTGAAAATAAAACAAACAAGATAGATAAACATAAGACAAATGAGATACTTAATTTATTATTTTTAATCAATTCCCTGAAAAATTTCTGATGATAACTTGTTTTTTTATCAGAATTACTATTTTTAGATTCAATTAGAAGAAATATGCCTGTAGTATGTTTTTTAAATTCATCAATAGTAATTGTAGATATTTTATCGTTACCCGGGTCACTTATTACCAATTTATTTTTCTTCCGTTTATAAATAATTATATAGTGACCTTCATAAGATTCGTTGACCTGTTTATTTATTAAAGCTATACAAGGTCCTTCAATATGCTTTAGTGCCTCTCCAATATCTTCTTTATTTATCTCAACAGCTTTACAAGAAAAATGATTAACTTGACTGAATAACGATAACAAATCTTTTAAATCATATCCATTTTTATAAGTAACTTGATCCCTAAGATAATTAATACCATGATGCAAATGATAATATTTAAAAATAGATGCTACACAAGCAATTCCACAATCATATTCTTCTTGTTGTTTTGTATGTACGTATTTCATTTCACTATCACCTTTATGTAATGTTATATTTTAATAATTTGCTATTTTCATATTTTATGAAAGCCGATTTCAAAATCCTTCTTCTTTGAATAGAATTTTGAAATCGGTTACAAAAATGTTTATAGATAAATCAAATCATTATATATATATAGATGAAAATTAAGTTTTTAAGAATCTACTATGATATTTTACCTTTTAAGGGTACTATATATACTACAATAAAACTATATTAATTCATCCGTATACCTTATAACCACTCTCGATAGCAATATTGATCAAACAAGCCACACGATTTTAAATTTTTTAATATACATTGATTCAGCAAACTTTTACAATTCGGTCCCGCTCCTCCACCATCATGGATTACTGTTTCATTTTTAGAATCAA
>NZ_JAKUDW010000074.1:0-26534 GCF_022662595.1 Bacillus cereus group sp. BfR-BA-01524
GCATCTAACTCTTGCTTATGTTGCTTAATTTCAGCTAATCGATCTCCCGTACTTTGCTGAGGAGTAGCATCATTTACTTCCGCATGAGCAGAGTTCGCGCCAGCAATCATTGCTAAAGCTAGTGTAGACGCAGCAATTGTTTGTTTTGTTTTCATATTTTTGTACCTCTTTTCTTTCATATGCATGAGCTATTTTGTGTAAAATTGAGCATATAGAAGTAGATTCTTCCATCATTATATACCATCTGCGCCGTCTAGAGGAAGTATTTGCATAATAATCTATGATTATGTAATTTTTATAGTCTCTTATTTTGGAGTAGGGGAGAACTCTTTAGCAAGATGGACAATTTTTAATATAGTAGAGTTTACATCCTTACTGTTACGAATAACAAACAAATAATCAGCTTCATTTTCTATAGGATCTACTACGTCTTCATGTAGTGATTCAACTTGTTGGCGGTGGAGGACTTCTTTGAAACTGGAATAGTTTCCCCTAAAAATATTTGTACTTCGTTTACTAAGGGCCACTCTTTCATAAAGTACATCATCTGGGATGTCAAAGTGAACTAATACGCGTATATATTCCTCCTTCTTAAACAATTCATTTAGCAAATACATTCGTCCGTTTAGGCTTCTATTTGAGTTACAAATAATAAGGTGTAAATTTGTATGTTCTTTCGCATAATCAACAATGAATTTTGAAAGACCGTGCTTTAGTGTATTTGAACCTTCTGTCGGCTGTAATTTTTCATAATGTGTGTTAATAAATTCAGCTTGGTTGTCTTGGTCCATAATAAAAGAATTAGGTAACTCTTTTTCGAGCTCTTTTGCAAATGTAGTTTTTCCACTGTGTGTTTTTCCTACTGTAATGATGACTAATCTTTTCATGACGCCCTCCATTTGTATTGTTATAAACTGGAATATTCGGTGTAGATCGAAATCTTCCTTCTAGAGATTACACAAATTGTTGGAGCGTAGTAGGCTGAAAACTTGACAAAAAAACTTATTTATGCTATAATTTACCAATATAAAAATAAGGTGTATAATAGGGTTCTCCTGGCCAGGGGAACCCTATTTTTGTTGTGAAAATGAAGGAGAGTGTATGTGCATGAAACAAGGTGAAGCAAGTGTAACGTCATTAGTATCGGCTTTCGGAAGGGCATATCATAGTGAATTTGATAATCCTAAAATCTTTGATGATTATGTAGCTAAAAATTTCATTTCACAAAAAGAACGTAACGATATTGAAACGAATATGGTTCAAGGTATACATTTTTTCAATAAAGATATCGCAGAGCAGTTTCAAGACAATCAAAAAGAGATATTAAAATGGATTACGCAAGTTCAGTTATCACCAACACCTTTAGCACGTGCGGCATATTGTGAAAGAGTATTACTACATGAAATTATATTAGGAGCAAAACAATACGCCATACTCGGTGCAGGCTTAGATACGTTCAGTTTTAGACACCGAGAATTAGAAAATAAAATAGAAATATTTGAAGTGGATCATCCTTCTACGCAAGCGTTTAAGAAAAAAAGAGTGAAGGAAGCAGAACTTGAAGTCCCAAATAACCTTCATTTTGTTTCGCTGGATTTTACGAAAGGATTTTCCTATGAACAGTTACAGAATGAAGGGTTTGAAAATAAAAAGACTTTCTTTAGTCTTTTAGGTGTTACGTACTATTTAACGAAAAAGGAGCTTGCTAGTTTAATAGAGTGTTTATTCGAGATAGTTCCAGTAGGGAGTTCTATCGTTTTCGATTATCCGGCTGAAAACTTATTTACGGAAAAAGGACTGTCCAATCGAGTGGAAAACATGGTGAAAATGGCTGCAGTAGGCGGAGAACCGATGAAATCGTGTTTTTCTTATACTGAAATGGAAGCACTGTTAGAGAAGGCGGGCTTACTCATTTATGAGCACTTATCACCAGAAGACATAAATAAATTATATTTTGAAGGAAGAAATGATTATTTAGAAGCTTTTGAGACGGTACATTATTTGCATGCGGTGAAGAGGTAGGAAATTAACAGGCATGGAGAGGAATCTCTGTGTCTTTTTTTATAAAAAAGGAAATGAGCTGTAGTGGTGGAAAATATAATTATAATTATAAATATATAATATATATAAATTAATGTTTTGTAGAAACTAAAGGAAAGGGGAAATAGAAGATGTTGAAATTACAAGGAAAATACAATGAAGCGAAAGTGTATACTACGAATGTAGAAGAAACGGCAGCAGGTCAAATACTCGATCTTTGTAACCAAGAATTCGTAAAGGGTAGCAAGATTCGTATTATGCCAGATACACATGCGGGTGCAGGTTGTACGATTGGGACAACAATGACGATTCAAGATAAAATTGTTCCTAATTTAGTCGGGGTTAACTAATCGGCTCAGACTGTAAACTACTCACTCAATTGACTGGGAACCCTAACGATAAAAGGCGAGGGCAATCAGCAGCCAGTGGTTATGGTGACATAATCGAATGGTTCAGAGACTTGTACCATGTTAGCAGACTAAGGTACAGAATTATTCTTCATCCATTTTGAGTTGAAGAGGAATAATTAATACGGTGAGCCTACAGTAGAGACTGCATATCTCGATGACTGTAGAGAAGGTATAGTCCACTCTTTCAGGAAACTGGGAGGTCAGTACGATATTGGTTGTGGCATGGAAGTTGTTATGATCGACAAAAAGAAAGAAGAAATCAACTTCGATCACTTAGACGAAACGATACGTAAATTTGTCCCAAGTGGTTTTCGTATTCGAGATAAGGAACATAGATTTTCAAAAATGATTGATTTTAATAGTGTAAGAGCCCCATTTACATTGCAACGAGCTCAAAAGAGTATTGGTACGCTTGGCGGGGGCAATCATTTTGTCGAACTGAATGAGGATGATAAAGGAAATGTATACATTGTCATTCATAGTGGTTCGCGTAATTTAGGGAAACAAGTAGCAGAGTATTATCAAAACTTTGCTTACGAGCAACTTATAAATGTTAAATCTATTAAAGAAGAAATGATTGAGCGTTTAACGAAAGAAGGTAGACAACGAGAAATACATGAAGCTTTACGTAAAATTAAGAAACCGGTGATTCGTAAAGAATTAGCTTATTTAGAAGGACAAGGATTTAAAGATTACATGAATGATATGAAAATTGCTCAAAAGTATGCGGAGTTAAATCGTAAAGCGATGATTGATGAAATCGTCACTAAAATGGATTGGAAAGTAACCGATCAATTCACTACAATTCATAACTACATCGATATGGAAAATATGATTCTACGAAAAGGTGCTATTTCAGCTCAGAAAGATGAACGAGTAATCATTCCAATTAATATGAGAGACGGTTCTATCATTGCATTTGGTAAAGGGAATCCAGATTGGAACTTTTCTGGCCCTCATGGAGCAGGACGTATTATGAGCCGTAAGAAGGCGAAAGAAGTACTTAACTTAGAGGATTTTCAAAATACAATGACAGAGGTTTGGACTACATCTGTAGCAGAAAGTACTTTAGATGAAGCACCAATGGTATATAAGCCAATGGATGAGATTGTTGAGAATACAAAGGACACAATTGATATCAAACATGTCATTAAGCCGATTTATAATTTTAAGGCGAACTAGAAGGGGAGGAACTTTTATTGTAATGAGGTATAGTGCTGGAAAGTATTAAGCATGGTGCTATTGGAAATAGGGAAATTGTGAAGAATAATTTAAATGTTTATTTGGGTGTAGTAGCAGCTGTAAGTATGTTTATCCTTTCAATTATTTTTCTATATTTCAACCCTTATAGCACTCAATTACTTGATAAAGAAGTATATATCACTGTATTGTTTATTTTGCTGCTTCCGTCTTTTTTAGCTTTTATTGTAGCGCTTGTTAGGAAAACTGTGTTGCTGATGCTTTGTGGCGCGTGGTTAGTACCTGGGACTCTGTACCTTAGTATAGCTGCGATGCCAACGTTACGGAATTATTTTTAAGGGTTTATTTTATATCTATCGTTTGGGTGAAAAAGAGAATTGCTTAAAGAGAGTAGTTCTCTTTTATTTTTTATTAAGCTATTGAAACGGAAATGAAAGGATGAGGGATGTAATGAAGAGGGGACTATCTAAATTAGCAGATATACTAGTCAACCACTCTACTAAAGTGCAACCTGGTGATCATGTGTTAATTCAAAGTGTTACGGAAATAGACCCTATAGTAGTTCGTGAAATTATTAAGTCAGTGGAAAAAGCAGGTGGATATGCACATGTATCAATGCGTGACGTTTCTGTTACGAGGCAATTAATTTTGTCTGGATCTGAAGAACAGTTTAAGTTATTTGCAGATTGGGAGTGTTACCGTTTAAGTAAGATGCAAGTATATATTAATCTCCGTAGTCCTAGAAATGCATACGAATTAGCAGATGTACCAGCAGAAAAAATGAAATTATATCAAAAGGTATTTGGAAAGGCTCATAGTGAAGCAGTGTATAAAACGAGATGGGTGACAACTCGAATTCCGAATGAGGCTTCAGCGCAAGAAGCGAATATGAGTACCGAGGCTTATGAGAAATTTTATTATGATGTTTGTACGTTAGATTACAAAAAAATTTCGAAAGCAATGGATCCGTTAAAAGAATTAATGGAAAAGACAAAACAAGTGAAAATCATTGGGAATGGTACGGATTTGAATTTTTCCATTGAAGGAATCGGTGTTTTAAAGGGAGATGGTACAGATAATATACCTGATGGCGAAATATATACAGCACCTGTCAAAAATTCAGTGAATGGGATAGTAGCGTTCAATACAGTATCTATTCAACAAGGTTATGCGTTTCAAAATATTAAGTTACATATTAAGGATGGGAAAATAATAGAGGCATATGCAAACGATACAGAGCGAATAAATCGAATTCTTGATACGGACGAGGGAGCAAGATATATCGGAGAGTTTGCACTGGCTTTTAACCCTTACATACTACATCCGATGAATAATACGTTATTTGATGAAAAAATAAATGGTAGTTATCATTTAGCAATTGGGGATTCGTTACAAGGTGCAGACAACGGGAATCAATCAGCGATACATTGGGATTTAGTGAATATTCAAAGATCAGAGTATGGCGGGGGTGAAATTTGGTTTGATGATGTACTGATTAGAAAAGATGGGTGTTTTATTTTACCAGGGCTGTTAGGATTAAATGAAGAGAATTTAAAAAGGTAAAGTGCTTTTTGGAAGTTGTGTAAAGGAGATTAAAACCCTAGGACAGGGGCAAGATAGGAGGAAGTTAAAATGGGAAAGAGTGAAATGTTTCAGGATTTTAATTTTAAGTTAGTGGTAATTGAAGCTTTATTAGATAAAGAGCCACTATTTCTAAAAGAATTGAAAGACTTAATAGAAAAGCATACGAATAATTTTGAATGGTATTCAGGAGTTGGGCCAATTGTTGAAATCAAAGCTTTTTTAGAAGCGTTAACTTTGGAAATAAGTGATTTGGAAAAGATTGAGTCCCTTTGCTTTGATGGTGGGAATGAAATTTATCATATTAAAGCCTGATTGGGACGGTGAAGACAGTTTATTTGATGTTATATCTGTTGAAGGATTTCAAAATCTAAAAAATTTAAAAACAGTGGAATATATTTCAATGTGTTACCCGAAAGTATTAGAACCATTAAAACAAGCTGGAATAGAAATTGAGGATTAATGAAGAGAATTTAAAATGGTAAAGTACTTTATTGAAATTGTGTAAAGGAAATTAAAACACAACATATTAAACGAAGTGATTTATCGTATAAATTTACATTCAGTTAATATTAGTAGGTTAATAGAAAAATTAGTGTTAATTGTTAAATGGGGCGTGTAAAAAAGACAAAATCTCTTAAAAAACACTTAAATTTTTACTCCATCAATCTTTACAATCTCCCCCTATAATGTGAATTGGACAAGCACCTAAGAGAAAGCAGAACATGTCAGTTTGTACATTCTATTATTAGGGGGAGAATTTGTATGAAAAAGACAGTTGCTTCGTTAGCAGTTATGGCGGCATTATTACCGACGTTTTCAGTGCATGCGGAAGGGAAAGAGCAAGTCCGAAAATCAGCTACAACTTTTAACGTTATTAGTGATATTCAAGGGGATTTAGGGGATTTTGATCATGTGCTAAAAGATATGAACAAAGTGACGCCACTTTCTAGAGCGCTTATTATGAATGGGGATATAACGCCGACTGGACAACAGTCACAATATGATGATGTAAAGCGTGTGTTAAATAAAAATAAGCATCCAGAAAATGTATGGTCTACTGTTGGAAATCATGAGTTTTATGCTGGTAAATGGACAGCGGATGGGAAACTCTCTCAAAGTACATGGCCAAATGGTGTAACGGAAGAAACACTATTTGGTCGCTACTTACAATTTAGTGGACAAGAAAAGGTATATCATAAAAAAGAATTAGATGGCTATCCACTTTTATTTTTAGGAACTGAAAAATATATGAAATACCACGATTCAAAAATGTGGGACGAAGTATATATGAGTGATGAGCAATTAGGTTGGTTAAAACAAAATTTAGAAGAGTATAGTCAAAAAGATAAAAATAAGCCAATCTTTATTTTCTCTCATCACGTTTTACCTGATACAGTATCTGGATCAAGACAATCACCATATTTACAAGATTATTTAAACGTGGATAAATTGTACGATATATTAAAAGACTATCCGCAGGTTGTTTTCTTCACGAGTCATACACATTGGGATTTAAACTTACCTGACTGGGCTGGTAAAAAGAAAATTACAGGCGGAGATGAAAAAGGTTTCACTGTTGTAAATACGGGCGGGATTGAAACAGGCTGGATGTCAGCAGGACCAAATGGAGGAGAGAAAACTGCTCCAGATGGCTATTCATTTAAACAAGGGTTACAAGTAAAAGCATATGGTAACGATGTAATTGTGACAGCTTACGATTACAAACGTGATAAGGATATAAAGAAGTTATTAATTAGTGATTCAAAAATTGCGCAGATGGCACCAAATGTAATGGCAGATGATCGTAAAAATATAATTGTCGGTGCAAATGAATATATGGAGTATTCTATAGAAGGAACGAATGAGTGGCATACGTATAGTCAAGCAAATCCTCCGAAATTTGATGGAGATAAAGTCGTATACGTACGCCATAAAGGTGAAATGAATTTAGAGCCGGGATTAACGCAGTTACTTCGTTTTTCGGTAAATAAGTGATTGGAGGGAGTCTGCATTTGAATGTGTGGGCTCTTTTTTTGTTGATGAGAAAGGGGTTGCCTGTCTGTCGTTTTTTGTCGATAGATCGATATATTTGAAAAATCGTTGATATATTGTAAGTAATGAACGATATATTTAAAAAATCGTTGATATAAATTTCATGTACCGTAACTAAGTTAAAATCATTAATACGGTTTTACTTATCAAAATGAAATTCTAATACATTTTTAACCGAGAAAGGTGACTTCACCATTTTTACATGTAATAATAGTAACGTTACATATATTGTGAAAGAAGTACAAAAGGAGCGTTACAATGAATTTAGCTAAATTCCCGAGAAAAAAATATACAGAATCATATACACCAATTGAAAAGTTAAACAATTTTTCTGAAGCACTTGGTGGCCCGACTATTTATTTTAAACGAGATGATTTACTTGGTTTAACAGCCGGTGGTAATAAGACGAGAAAGTTAGAATTTCTAGTTGCGGATGCACAGGAAAAGGGTGCAGATACGTTGATTACAGCTGGTGGTATTCAGTCAAATCATTGCCGCTTGACACTTGCTGCTGCGGTAAAAGAAAAGATGAAATGTATCCTTGTATTAGAGGAAGGGCTTGAGCCAGAAGAGAAGCGAGACTTTAACGGTAACTATTTCTTATATCACTTACTAGGTGCTGAAAACGTAATTGTTGTACCGAACGGAGCAGATCTTATGGAAGAGATGCAAAAAGTAGCGAAAGAAGTTAGTGAAAAAGGTAATACACCATATGTAATACCAGTTGGCGGATCAAATCCTACTGGCGCAATGGGATACGTTGCTTGTGCGCAAGAAATTATGGCGCAATCATTTGAGCAAGGAATTGATTTCAGTTCAGTCGTTTGCGTAAGTGGTAGCGCTGGTATGCACGCTGGTTTAATTACTGGTTTTTCTGGAACGCAAAGCCATATTCCTGTAATTGGAATTAACGTAAGTAGAGGAAAAGCTGAGCAAGAAGAGAAAGTAGCAAAACTTGTAGATGAAACTTCAGCACACGTTGGTATTCCAAACTTTATCCCGCGCGACGCTGTTACGTGCTTTGATGAATATGTAGGGCCAGGCTATGCGTTACCAACGCCGGAAATGGTAGAGGCAGTTCAGTTACTTGCGAAAACAGAAGGTATTTTACTTGATCCAGTGTATACAGGTAAGGCAGTAGCGGGATTAATCGACTTAATTAAAAAAGGTAAATTTAATAAGGAAGACAATATTTTATTCGTACATTCAGGTGGTTCACCAGCTTTATATGCGAATACGTCTCTATTTGCGTAAGTGTAAAAAGCATTGGGTATCCAATGCTTTTTTGTTATATACTGGAATTATCGAGAGGTAGGAGGATTATATGAACTCAAATTTAAAATGGATCATATATACGGTACTCGGCATTTCTATTCTATTAATCTTATTTGTAGCTTATGGGGTGTATTCTTATTTTACATTTTAAAAGCGTAATGGAAGTGAACTATTATATACACTAAAGGCGGAGAGCGCTATGCAAATGAGAAATTTGTATTTAGTCTTCAGCGTGATTTGTTTATTTGTAGTAACCAGCTGTTCAAATAATATAGGAAATCATGATCAAACAATCGAAGTACAAAAACATGCTGGTGATAATCATTATGAGGATTTGAAGGTAATTACAGACAAGAATAAAGTATTGCAAGTAAAGAAAATATTAAATGATACTAACTTTGAAAATAAAAAGGTGGAAATGTCTCGTTCAGCTGATTATCAGTTTGTTTTTCAGTTTAAAAATCCGAAAATAGAGGCGAAAGCTGTGTTATATCAAATGTGGATTAATTCTAATAAGGATAAAGTAGAAATAATGGCGGGGGATAATCAGTACGCTCAATTAGCAGAGAAAGACGCAGCTGCTTTTATGAAGATTGTTACTGGTGAGAAGTTAGCTGAATAAAAGTATATGGTAGATTTTGCTCTCTAATTCCCCGCTTATTTTTCGCTTTGAGGGATAATTAGTGAGAAATATCGAATGAGAAGTAATCGTGAAATAGTAAAGAATATATTCACGGCTAAAAGAAGAGTTGTTTAAAAAACTCTCCGCATCGTTATGTAATGTTAATAAGAAGAAGTAGAGGGTAGAAGTAAATCTAAATAAAACCAAAAAGGGATAAATAGGGAAATGTAGAATCTTTATATATAAGATGTTCTGAATTTTTAGATATAAGGTAGAGTGGAGGAAGAAAGATGATTCAATTTCCTATGGAAGATGCTGAACAATTTTTTAGATCCTATAGTATTGGTAGGTTTACAGTTAGTGAAGATGAAGGAAGAGTAATTTTTAGTACAAACTTAAATGGTCATTCTAATTTATGGGCGATGGATTTACCCAATTTATCCCCTTATCCATTAACATATTGTAATCAATCAAGCAATTTTATTAAAATGGATTCTTTAAATCGATTTATTTTAGCTGGATTTGATAAAGATGGTGATGAAAATTATCATATTTATGCATTAAAACCAGAGGGTGGTGGATTGCTTGAATTGATTCCAGCAGGAGATACAGAAAAGGATTACTTTGTGCATTTAACAGAGGATGGGGAACGATTATACTATGTCACAAGTAAAGATAACCCAATGTTCTTAAACTCTCGTTGTTATAATATACGCACAAAAGAAGATACGCTGTTGTTAACTGGTGTGGAGACACCTACATATGTAGAGGCAGTAAGTCCGAATGAATCAAGTTACATTGTTTTAAAGTCATATAGTAATACATATAATGTAGGATATGTAAAAAAGGGAGAAGAACTTATTTGTTTAGTACCTTCCAGTGAGAAAGAACATACTGTAGGGTCCATTTGTTATATTGATGAAAATACAGTGATTTTTGTTACAAATTATGAAGAAGAGTTTTCCTATGTAGCTTCTTTTGATTTAAATAAACAGGAATTCAAACCAATTTGTAAAATAGAGAAGGAAGATATATTTGATATAAAATGGCATGCTGAAACAAAAAATGGCTACATTGTTTCGTCGAAAGGTGTTACAGATAGGTTATATAAATTTGTATGGGATAAAAAAGAGTTAATTCTATTGAATTCTCCGGTAGATACGATAAGTCAAATTGAAATTACAAAATCGGAAAATTTATATTTACTAGGTGAAAGCGCGACGAAAACAGCAAACATCTATTACAAGAAAAATAGAGATGCAGAATGGGCAGCATTAACAAAAAACTATGTTATTGGTCTATCTGAATCTTCTTTTGTTGAACCGGATGTTATAACATATGCCTCTTTTGATGGGTTAAACATAGAAGCATTATTATTCCGGGCGAAAGGAGAAGTACAAAACGGATATACAATATTTTGGCCTCATGGTGGTCCACAAAGTGCTGAGACGAAAGATTTCAGAGCATTATTTCAATATTTATTAAGGCAGGGATATAATATTTTTGCACCAAACTTTAGAGGTAGTACAAGATATGGTTCAACGTTTACAAAAATGATTGAAGGTGATTGGGGAGAAGCACCGCGTTTAGATTGTGTAGCAGGGATCGAATGGCTATTTGAACAGGGTATATCAAATCCTGATAAATTATTTGTTATGGGTGGTAGTTATGGAGGATATATGACCTTATTGCTTCACGGGCGTCATTCAGAGTATTTCCGTGCAGCCATTGACATTTTTGGACCTAGCAATTTATTTAGTTTTATCGAATCTATGCCTGAAAATTGGAAACCGCTCGCAGTTAATTTAATAGGTGATATTAATAATGATAAAGATAAGCTTATACAAGATTCACCAATTACTTACTTAAATCAAATGGATAAACCACTTCTTATCATCCAAGGGGCAAATGATCCACGAGTTGTAAAGGAAGAATCGGATCAAATTTTTCAAGCGTTGCAAGAACAAGGAGTAGATGTAGAATACCTAGTATTAGACGATGAAGGGCATGGATTTTCAAAAAAAGAAAATGAAATATATGTATATCGTCGCATAACAGAATTTTTAGCAAAGCATAAGTGAAAGTAATGGCATTTTACGGGGCATGATCATATTGCTATCAGGCTAAAAATACAGTGAAGTGACAATTCAATTATTGAATAAATAAGAATGAAACAACTTAATCGTTACGTAACAAAAACGCTATTCTTTCCCTAGAATCATAGGAAAGGATAGCGTTTTTGTTATGAACTTATCGATTTTGGATGAACTGGAATTGTTGTCTAAAGAGTTGCAACAGATTTTTTTATAAATTGAAAGACAAGGAGACGAACTTGGATGGAGTATTGAAAGCACACAATAAATATATTGAGGAGTGCATGTTTGAAAAGATTAAATCAATGGAAAATGAAATGTTTTGTTGGAATGTCTGGGCTACGGACCAATTCTATCACTTTGATTAACTAAAAGAAGAATTTCCCCATCCCGATTAGACTACTGATCATTCCTATTCCACTCATGGTGCCTTTTCCTGCTGTAAGTAAGTTTCCAAGCATTCCTAGCTGACCATTACCTCCGTTATTTCCCCATCCCATGGGACTTACCTGTCCACCCCATCCTGGAGGGTTTCCAAAAACACCCCATTTATTGGTACTAAAATTAAAAGGATTGGCTGGCGGCGATAGTAAAGCGGCAAGATTACCTTGTGCGAACATCCCTGTATGATTGAACGGTTGGATCCAGGGGGAGGGAGGTTTTTGAAAATTGAAACCTGCATGGCCTGGTAATGGAGCCCAATTAGCAGGCTGACCTTGTGGCATTATCCCTGCATAATTGATTGGCTGCCCCCAAGAGAAGGGAGGGGGATGGGGACTGAACCCCGTATAATTGGCTGATGAATCCCAACTAACTGGATAGACTCGACAACTCCAATTCTCAGGAATCTTCAAATTATTCATTACCTCATATTTAGTTATTTTGGGCTGTGAATATAATGAAATTTGGTTAGTATATTGTTCCCCGTTTCCTTTTGAATTCAAATACCAATATTGGTGCATACGCTTATTCCCCTCACTTTAAAAATGTAATGTTAGACTTAGCCTATGTAATATTCCTTTTTATGGATGGTTACATAACTAGATCTACAAGCCCGTATTTAAAGGAATGGGTGCGTGGTCTTGTTGATTTTTCTAGCTGCCTGTAAAATTCCCGATGATTTAAAGTTTCACTTTATTTTAGAAGGGTATTTTCAGTTGCTGCTTTTGTGTATTTCAGCTTAATTTAATTTCCGTTAACAAACGTTTTTATAAAAGTTTAATCAACAAAAAGATTTTAAAATGTTATGTTGAGCAATTGGAATTGCTAAAAAGAGAATATCCATTCGAAGAGTTTGGCAAAATACTGCAAGGATAATGTTTTCTTGTGCAAATATGCAAATGATTTAAACGAATCAATGAAATTTATAATGAAGGGGCAATTAAATATATGAGTGAAACATTACATAAAAGAAAACCACCATATTTAATGCTTGTAATCCTTTTTGTTGGGGCATTTGTTTCATTTTTAAATAACTCGCTTTTAAATGTAGCCTTGCCATCAATAATGAAAGATTTAGACATTAAAGATTATTCAACGATCCAATGGCTTTCTACAGGGTATATGCTTGTAAGTGGTATATTAATTCCGGCATCAGCATTTTTAATAACGCGTTTCTCAAATAGGAGTTTATTTATTACATCTATGGTGATTTTTATTTTTGGTACGGCCTTAGCGGCTGTAGCGCCGAACTTTGGTTTATTACTTACTGGTCGGATGGTTCAAGCGGCAGGCTCTTCAGTTATGGGGCCTTTGTTAATGAATATTATGCTAGTAAGCTTTCCAAGAGAAAAAAGGGGAACAGCAATGGGGATTTTTGGACTAGTTATGATTACAGCTCCAGCAATTGGACCGACACTATCAGGTTATATTGTAGAGTATTATGACTGGCGTTTGCTTTTTGAAATGATTTTACCGTTAGCAATCATTAGCTTACTGTTAGGAATTTGGAAATCTGAGAATGTCATGAAACAAAACAAAAATGCAAAACTTGATTATCTCTCATTACTATTATCTTCTGTCGGTTTTGGCGGTTTGTTATATGGATTCAGTTCTGCAAGCTCCGATGGTTGGACAAATAAAGTTGTCTTAACAACCTTAATCATAGGCGCTATTTCCCTAATTGCTTTCATTATCCGTCAATTAAAAATGGATGAGCCGTTATTGGATTTACGTGTTTACAAGTACCCAATGTTTGCACTTGCGTCTGTAATTGCAATTGTCAACGCGGTGGCCATGTTTTCAGGTATGATTTTAACACCAGCTTATGTACAAAACGTCCGTGGTATTTCGCCGCTAAGCTCTGGGCTGATGATGCTTCCAGGTGCGGTTATAATGGGGATTATGTCACCAATTACAGGTAAACTATTTGATAAATATGGCCCGCGGATTCTTGGCATAGTAGGGCTTTCCATTACAGCTGTTTCAACTTATATGTTGGCAAACCTGCAAATTGACTCTAGTCACACACATATTATTCTTATTTACACACTGCGGATGTTTGGAATGGCGATGGTGATGATGCCACTTATGACAAATGGTCTTAATCAATTGCCAACTCGCTTAAATCCGCACGGTACAGCTGTTAATAATACAGCTCAACAAGTGTCCGGTTCGATTGGTACTGCTATTCTTGTTACGATTATGAATTCTGTAACAAAAACAAAAGCTGAAAGTTTAATGTCTGATATAGATCCAACAACCTTCACAGAAACTACGAAGGCAATAGTAACTCAGAAGGCTTTATTATCTGGAATTCAATATTCATTTTATGTAGCGCTTGGCATGAATGTTGTTGCACTACTATTAGTTTTTTTCGTTAAACGTGTAGATACAAGTGCGGAAGCTGTCGAGAAGCTAAATCGGTAGAGAAAAATAAAACGCTTGATAATGATTCCTACAAGTTTTTTGCTGCTAAGGCGCCGGTATTTAAAGCTGGAAAAGAACTAAAAGAAGCAGGGAAATAATTATATAGTAAAAGAGGACCTGATGTTCATATCAGGTCCTCTTTCATTAATAACAAGGTATACTTGCTTATCGTATTGGTTTAACTAAACTACTGATTTTTCGAATACTACAATCTTAAGCTCGTCAACTTTTCTATTTTGGGGTGTTTTAGAAGAAAATGAATCAAAATAATCGTTTTTATAAACAAATACAAGAGATGAGATCCGTTTGCAATTTCTCATAAACATTATAATTTTAGATTATCTTTTAACACCAACATTAAAAGGCTCCAATTATATTAATTCGCTGCATTTTAATTTAGTATTTTTCTACAAGTTATAAATCTAATTGCCAAGCTTATACGCAATATCATAATCATGAATAGTTAGGGAAAAGATAAAATAAGGTAATCAATTACATATCTGTATCCCAGGAGATTAGTTGCTATTTCCTCTTTATTAAATGGGATATTTTATCCCGCTATTTGCCGGGCAGTAAGACCCCCACCTCAAAATTCAGCGGAAGCAAAGAAGTTAGGTGGGGGACCAACTGCCCGTAAAAGCCCGATTGGTGAGGGCTAATAATCAGTGGGGGATGAACAAAACCCCCACTGATTAAAGTTTCACTTTATTTCATGCTTTTTTGAAAGGGTGTTTTAAATGGAAAAAAAAGTATCTGTCATTCCTCAGCCGAAAACATATGGACCGCTGGGTAATCTCCCATTAATCGATAAAGATAAACCGACTCTATCGTTTATTAAGCTGGCGGAAGAGTATGGTCCCATTTTTCGAATTCAAACTTTAAGTGATACCATAATTGTCGTTTCCGGACATGAACTGGTAGCAGAAGTCTGTGACGAAACGCGGTTCGATAAAAGTATAGAGGGTGCTTTAGCAAAAGTCCGTGCCTTTGCTGGAGACGGATTATTTACAAGTGAGACTCACGAGCCTAACTGGAAAAAAGCTCATAATATTTTGATGCCTACATTCAGCCAACGGGCAATGAAAGATTACCATGGCATGATGGTTGATATTGCCGTACAACTCGTTCAAAAATGGGCACGGCTTAATCCGAATGAAAACGTAGATGTTCCGGAGGATATGACTCGCCTTACATTAGATACAATTGGTCTATGTGGTTTTAATTACCGATTTAATAGCTTTTATCGTGAGACTTCTCATCCTTTCATCACTAGCATGAGCCGTGCTCTAGATGAGGCGATGCACCAATTGCAGCGGCTAGATATAGAAGACAAACTCATGTGGAGAACGAAACGTCAATTTCAGCATGATATCCAGTCTATGTTTTCTTTAGTAGATAATATTATTGCTGAACGTAAAAGTAGTGGAGATCAGGAAGAAAATGATTTACTTTCCCGTATGTTAAATGTACAAGATCCGGAAACTGGTGAAAAACTAGATGATGAAAACATTCGTTTCCAAATTATCACTTTTTTAATAGCTGGGCATGAGACAACAAGTGGGTTGTTATCTTTTGCAATTTACTTTTTATTAAAGAATCCGGATAAGTTGAAAAAAGCCTATGAAGAAGTAGATCGGGTTTTAACAGATCCCACTCCAACATACCAACAAGTTATGAAACTTAAGTATATACGGATGATTTTAAATGAATCGCTACGTCTATGGCCTACTGCTCCAGCCTTCAGTCTCTATGCAAAAGAAGATACAGTAATTGGTGAGAAATACCCAATTAAGAAAGGAGAAGATCGTATTTCTGTTCTTATTCCACAGCTACATAGGGATAAAGATGCATGGGGAGACAATGTGGAAGAATTCCAACCTGAACGATTTGAAGAGCTGGATAAGGTGCCTCATCATGCTTATAAGCCATTTGGAAATGGCCAGAGAGCATGTATCGGTATGCAGTTTGCACTTCATGAAGCCACTCTTGTAATGGGAATGCTTCTTCAACATTTTGAATTAATCGATTATCAAAACTATCAGCTGGACGTAAAACAAACATTAACGCTAAAGCCCGGTGATTTTAAGATTAGGATTGTACCCCGAGAACAAACTATTAGCCATCCTACTGTTCTTGCACCTATAGAGGAAAAGCTGAAAACCCATGAAATTAAGCAGCACGTTCAGAAGACATCTTCTATTATTGGGGCCGATAATCTTTCGCTTCTTGTTCTGTATGGTTCGGATACAGGTGTAGCAGAAGGTATTGCAAGAGAACTAGCGGATACAGCTAGTTTAGAAGGGGTTCAAACGGAAGTAGTAGCTCTTAACGATCGAATTGGAAGTTTGCCAAAAGAAGGAGCGGTTCTTATTGTAACTTCTTCTTATAATGGAAAACCGCCAAGTAATGCAGGACAGTTTGTGCAGTGGTTGGAGGAACTAAAACCGGATGAGCTAAAAGGTGTTCAATACGCAGTTTTTGGTTGTGGAGATCATAATTGGGCTAGTACCTATCAACGGATTCCAAGATACATTGATGAGCAGATGGCTCAAAAAGGAGCAACAAGATTTTCTAAACGCGGAGAAGCGGATGCAAGTGGTGATTTCGAGGAACAGCTCGAGCAATGGAAACAAAGCATGTGGTTTGATGCGATGAAGGCATTTGGATTGGAACTCAACAAAAATATGGAAAAAGAACGCAGTACTTTGAGTCTACAGTTTGTCAGTCGTCTTGGAGGATCTCCTCTTGCACGAACATATGAAGCAGTTTATGCATCTATACTAGAAAATCGTGAACTCCAATCATCCAGCAGTGATAGAAGTACGCGACATATCGAGGTATCCTTGCCAGAAGGTGCTACGTATCAAGAAGGAGACCATCTTGGAGTGCTGCCAATTAATAGCGAGAAAAATATCAACCGAATTTTAAAATGCTTTGGATTAAATGGGAAGGATCAAGTCATACTGAGTGCAAGTGGACGAAGTATAAATCACATACCTTTAGACAGTCCTGTTAGTTTATTGGACCTTCTTAGTTATAGTGTCGAAGTTCAAGAAGCAGCCACTCGAGCACAAATACGAGAAATGGTAACATTCACAGCATGCCCTCCTCATAAAAAAGAATTGGAATCATTATTAGAAGAAGGAGTTTATCATGAACAAATATTAAAGAAACGTATTTCAATGTTGGATCTTCTTGAAAAGTATGAGGCTTGTGAAATCCGATTTGAACGCTTTTTAGAACTTCTTCCTGCGCTCAAACCGCGTTACTATTCTATTTCAAGCTCTCCACTCGTTGCACAGAATCGTCTGAGCATTACGGTCGGTGTTGTTAATGCGCCTGCATGGAGTGGGGAAGGGACATATGAAGGAGTCGCTTCTAATTACTTAGCTCGGCGTAATAATAAAGATGAGATTATTTGTTTCATTCGAACGCCACAATCAAACTTTCAATTACCTGAAAATCCAGAAACCCCAATTATCATGGTTGGGC
This sequence comes from Bacillus cereus group sp. BfR-BA-01524, assembly GCF_022662595.1. NCBI lineage: Bacteria > Bacillati > Bacillota > Bacilli > Caryophanales > Bacillaceae > Bacillus > Bacillus cereus group sp. BfR-BA-01524. The sequence continues at coordinate 17,637 of NZ_JAKUDW010000074.1, forward strand.
CAGGTACTGGCATTGCACCATTCCGTGGGTTCTTGCAAGCGCGTCGTGTTCAAAAGCAAAAAGGTATTAAATTAGGACAAGCGCATCTATATTTTGGTTGTCGTCATCCTGAAAAAGATTATCTCTATCGTACAGAACTAGAAAATGATGAAAGAGATGGATTAATCTCTTTACATACAGCTTTTTCTCGTCTAGAGGGACATCCAAAAACATATGTACAGCATTTAATAAAACAAGATAGAATCAATTTAATTTCATTATTAGATAATGGAGCTCATCTTTATATATGTGGTGATGGAAGTAAAATGGCTCCGGATGTAGAAGATACCCTTTGTCAAGCATATCAAGAAATTCATGAAGTCAGTGAACAAGAAGCAAGAAATTGGTTGGATCGTTTGCAAAGTGAAGGACGATATGGAAAAGATGTTTGGGCTGGTATCTGAGTTTGTCTTAATTATATACGTAGTAACTAATGAGCTTCTTTCGAATAAGTGAATAACTCATTTATAAAAATCCTGTATTTATTATTGAATACAGGATTTTCTTATTTTTAATAAGCTGGACTGATACTGTAGAAAAAGAAAAAATCTCATATAAAACCAAAGCTATATAATCTTTGCTTGAAGGGCGAGGGGTTAACTAATTTCTTGACGGAATTTAAAATAAACCTCTGCACACTGGCTGAACAGTTTTAAGCACAGTGTCAAATCGTTGGGGGATTTATCAAATTAGGGATGCCTTCTATAACGTATGGGATGAATTTTGCCTTAGAATAGATAAATAATTTGACAATTAAAATGACCTCCTTTAATATACATGTCATAGCATGTATTTAGTGAAACAAACAAATTTATCGTGAATGATTGGCTCGTATGCTATATCCATTTTATATTTTAATTTATAGAGGTGATACATGAACTTACATGATTTAATAGGCTATCTTGTCCATCGTACTGATGTGAAAATGTCCAATTATTTTACGAAGAGGTTAAAGCCTTATGGATTTACCCCAGAGCAGTGGGGTATTATTAGTGTTCTTAGCAGCCAAAGGAGCACTACCCAAAGAGAATTAGCAGAAGCTATTGATAAAGATCAAACTACAGTCGTAAGAATGATACAGTCAATGGAGAGAAAAGAGATTGTAAAGAAGACTTTGAATGAACAAGATAGGCGTTCACATAACCTTTTTTTAACTGAAAAAGGTGACGAGTTAAAAAAAGCAATCTTGCCTGTGGTTCAAGACGCTCACAATTTTGTTACGAGTAATTTGAGTGAGGAAGAAATCGAACAATTAAAAACATTATTAAACAAATTATATGGTACACGCTATTAATACTTGTTCCTTATTGATGCTATTTATAAGGAACAAGCTTTGTTATATATGTGCTATAGCATATAATTTTTTTTTCGAAGGAGGATAGGGAGAGTTGTATTTTGTATGATATGGATTCAGAATCATTTTCATATCTAATATCACTCAATTTTTGTCTTATACATGCTATAGCATGCAGTTTTATCTGTTTCCTATTGAAAAGGGTAATGGCAACTACCTGAACGATACTGAGTTTTTATCAAATAATAAGAAAGATGTGATTACTATTTTAATTTTAATTAATGTTATAAAAGCTGTGTTATTTGTGTTCTTTTTAATGACAGGAACGAAAATTATATCCGGGAAAATGGCAGATGAGTTTAAAAGATTTGGTTTACCTTCTTTCTTTAATTTCTTAACTGGAGCTTTTGAGATTGTAGGAGCGATTGGAATGTTGATAGGTATTTGGATCCCGGTAGCAGCCTTATTAGCAGGATTCTTGTTAGGTGGTACGATGCTTGCGGCGGCACTTACTCTTATTGTATTAGCAAGAGATCCTTTTAAGAAAGCAATACCTGCGCTTGTCTTGTTCGTCCTCAGTTTAGGGGTAAGTTTATATCATATTTTTTAAACATAACTAAAAACCGTTACACGCTATGCGTTTAAGTTGAAATCATTTTGTAATTATTTTATAAATAGGGGATGTGAAAACATATGAATGAATTATTATTATTTAAGTTCTTAGCGTTTTTTTCTATATTAACGACAAGTATTGTTGCTGGAATTGTTTTTGCATACTCTAATTCAGTCATGCCTGGTCTTCGTAATGCGGATGATCGTACCTTCGTTCTTTCCGTTAGACATTTTACTTCATCAGTGGCCAATCCGATGTTTCTTTTTATTTCAAACGGTGCTCTTATAGCACAGGTTGGTTTTGTTGTATTATCCGTTTACTTACAGCAATTTGATACAGTCGTTTTAGGTGCAATCGCATTGATCAGTTATGTCGCCACGCTACTGATCACCTTCACAGGAAACCTCCCGATGAATAGAGTAATCATCTCGGCGGAACTACCTGTAAGAGATTCTGGCTGGGCTGAACTTAGAGTCCGATTTGAATCACGTTGGACGTTGCTGAATCACTTGCGTACCTTAACGTGTATGTTAAGTGTTTCGGCATTATTAGTAGCGTTGCTTATTCATTAGTATAGTGTATTTAGATAAATAGTGATTGACCGGACTATTTTAGTATCTACTAAATAAAAAACAGGACCTGATATTCATCTGCCAGGTCCTGTTTCATATAGATGATATTTTCCACACATTATCAATGTCTGTAATGTAGTTAGCCTTGTGGGTCAGCTATAAAATCAGATATTATTTTTTCGATATCGAAAGGAGTAATCCCTTTATCCAAAGAAAAAATGCTTTCTGCTTCCTTGATGTCTTGAACGAGTTCACCTCTAGCTTCAATATGTAATCGGAACAAGTCATATAAATTCGGTTTAACTAAATTAGTTAAAGCCTTTCCAACTAGTATCATACCTTTTTGATTAGCCTCGATGGTATTATCATAAGTTAGATCTCTTGTAAGAGACAAATCTGTCCAAATCAATTTTCGTTCCTTTAAGTCTAAAATAACTGGAATAGAAATTTGGGTGTCGGCAGTAATATCCACTTTATCTTGAACAGTAGAAGGTTCAAATATTTCACCTGAACCAGGATATTGACGAACCATCCAACCAGTAAAGCATTCTGGTAAATCTTTATACGGTTGGTCTGTGTAAGAAAGCAAAGTCATGACCACATAGCGTCCACCATATTTCAGCACAGACGGAATATCGAAATCAATGAATTCAGATGCCCCTTTTGGTGCAGAAGTAATATCTCCGCTATGGTAGGCCTTGAAATTTTTTGAACGTAAGTTTGTGAAGGAGACATGTTCTTTGTATTGCCAATCTTCGTCGTACATTGCAGCAGACAAATCAATGTCAACGCGTCCTGTATGTTGTCCATTCACATAGCCTTCTTTCCACCATAGGAAAAAACGAATTGTATCTCCTTCTGGTAAATCTACTTTACTTCCTCGAGATAATGTGCGAAGCGCTTTGCTGGCTGAACGTTGAGAGAAGGGAACTAAGTGATTTTTTAACTGTTCATCCAAAAATACTTTTCCGAGACTTGGAAGTTCTGCGAAGCGCTTTTTTAAAGTATCTTCACACATTTTTACAATCATTAAACAAATATCCTCTGAGATAAATGGAAGTGTATTTTCAATACCTATAGCTTTTGCTACATTTCCCTTTGGAAAAAAGGTACGAAATTCATTTTTATCATTTCGATGCTTAAAATGAGCCGTGAGTTGAAGTAATACAGGAGTAGAAACATTTCCTATTATACTTAGAAACTCTTCGAGAATATTGAAAACATCTGTTGACTTATCACTACATAAACGGATTAAATGATCCAAGCGTCTGGCAAATTCCCCCGGGCGAGTTTTTAAAAGATTTTTCGCTGTCATGATATCACGATTCAACAAAGCTGCTTCTATTTTTCCATTAAATGTTTCAACTTTAATGTTGTTGCGAAGAATCTCAAACGCTCGGTGGGTTTTTGGGAAACGAGTATGATATTCTGCTGGATGAAGAATTTCACCTAAACGAATCCAACGTTTTTTGTATCGAAGCATATCTTCGGTAATGTTTCCGCATTGCTCTAACAAGCCTAAAAGGAAGCGTCTTTCTGTTCGGTTAAACTTCTTGAATCGAACAGAGGTTGCTAAACTCACATCGCCTTCAGATAAAGCAACTGCAAGGCGAAGAACATCAGTTGCTGTTTTAAAATACTTTGCAGCAGCATCGGCTGATATTTTTCTGTTTATTAATAAAACCCCAATTATAAAAGACATATTTTCCTTATGAGGAATTACATTAGGTAGAAAACAGGAAACATCTTCAGTGTGTGTAATAGCCCATTCTACATCTGTCTTATCAGTTGAGGAAATAGAGCTGTTTGCACTAATCAATTGAGAAATCATTTGAGTGAAATCTTCTTCACTTCCTAAGTCAATAACTTTCAAATCAACTCTATCTAAAAGAGGAAGTCGTTCTTCTACTTTTGATACAGGTAGGCGTAACGTCACATAATGAATAACGGCATTGATGTATAAATCAGCGTCACTTAAATCCATCATTTGTTGCGGAAAGTTTGGATACATAGGAGTAAACTGAATATGTGCACCAACCATTTCTTTTAAATGTTTTACTAACTCTTTGTAAAACGATGTGAATGCATCAACCGAAAGTGATTGCAACTCTTCTATTAAAGGCTCGGAGAAAGTAAATCCTAAACTTTCCAAGTTTTTTAAAACAGTGGCTAAATAAATGTTCGGTAGTTTATTTTCTTCTCTTTTTATAATTACTTTCAAACTTCTTCTTATGTAAATAGAATTTTTCATGAGAACGCCAGCTATTCACTCCTTATAAAAGAGGGGAATAGTCTGACTGTCCTCCTTTCAGTGGTAGATTTTTATTTTTACATGCATAAACACACTAATTGTAGAGAAATGCACAGAGGGTACATAGCTATTTTTTAGTGAAAAATTAGAGGTATAACATTGAGTTGTTAAGTGGTAATTTGTTAATTAAGAAAAGAAAACCTCTACATCAATGGTTGATAAACTAGAGTTTATTCAATCCCAAAGAAGAAAGAGGTTTTATAGTCTAATTATTTTTCATAGGAAATTGACAACTCTAAAATAATTTGAAATTTCTACAAAGAAGGAAGAATTGTCATAGCCTATGTGTTTAACAGGAAAGTAACATCCCTATTTCGCCAAAGAAGTTAGAAGGAAGGAACGTCATAGCCTGTTTTACTAGTATATTCTCTTGCGAAAAGCAATTCAAGTATACTGTCTGATTTTTTATATTTTTCTTAAAGGGGAATTTTCATGTTTATCCCGCATTAACGGGTAGCCCGATTGGTGAGGGGGATTAAAGTTTCACTTTATAAATAGGGAGACCATCCCATGCCCTTTTTATAATACTATTACGAGAGGATTTTTATTTTTGATATATTATACCATTTATTTAATGGTATAATATGGTATGTATTCTGTGGAATGGAGTTGAATGAGTATTATAAATACAAAAGGTGAAATTAAAAAAACAAAAAGAAAAGTATTACTAACTATACTTACTATGTTAGTAATTATAATTGGATTTGGATATTGGAAACTTTTTAGTTTGCAAGGTGTTCCAAAAGGGGAATTAATTCGAACAGTGAAATCTCCAGATGGAAAATATCTCATCAAGACTTATTTTCATAATGCAGGATCATTAAGTGCGGATGCTGTTAGGGGTGAATTAGTTAACCTTGATACAGATTCAGAGAAAAATATATATTGGAATTATCCAGATACCGATCCATATATTGAATGGGTAAATAAGAATATTGTTAGAATTGGAGATCAAACTTTAGATGTTTCGCAGAAAGAAACCTATGATTGGCGTGATGATGATAAGCACGTTAAAGAAATGCCTAAACAGTTTATTAGATAAAACAAGAAAATTTAAATGTATTTAATCTTATTCGTTTAACTATAGATAGTATTATATGAGTGAAAAAGTCCATTTAAATCTTCTAAATGGACTTTTTTAGGTTTCTAGATACGACTACTGATAAAAATGGAACAAACTTGTTACTTAGGTTGTCTATTAAGTATACGTATAAAACAGGTGTTCATGATAGTTCAATCATTTTATGAAAAGTGAGATGCAAGAAGAGTGATATCCGATACACTCTTTAATTGTATCGGTATGTATAACACCTAGAAAAACCATATATTCTTGAAAGAGGTTGAAAATGTATGATAGTCTTAAACAAGTTTTTTAACATTTTACATTACAAAAAGATGGTACCTGTAGTATTTCTTTCATGTGCAACGCTTATAGGCTGTTCCGATGGCAATACTCAGTCTGAATCACCTAAACAAACGAAACAAACAAATCAAATCAAACAAGAAACTACTGGTAATGATTCTTTTGTTAAACTTGAAAAAGAATTTGATGCTAAACTCGGTATTTATGCATTGGACACTGATACGAATCAAACCGTTACGTATCAATCAGATAAACGGTTTGCATACGCATCTACCCACAAAGCTTTAGCTGTGGGAGTACTTTTACAAAAGAAATCAATAGAAGATCTAAATCAAAGAGTTTTGTATACTCGTGAAGATCTTGTTAATTACAATCCAATTACAGAAAAGTATGTTGATAGGGGTATGACTCTGAAAGAGCTTGCAGATGCTTCCCTTCGATATAGTGATAATACTGCACAAAATCTTATTCTTAAACAATTAGGTGGACCTAGTGAATTCAAAAAATCACTGAGAGAAATAGGAGATACCGTTACAAATCCTGAACGTTTTGAACCAGAGTTAAACGAAGTGCATCCAGGAGACGTACATGATACTAGTACCCCAAAGGCATTAGCTACTAGTCTTCAGGCTTTTGCGCTAGGAGATGTACTTTCAACTGAGAAACGGGATTTATTAATAGATTGGATGAAAAGGAATACTACGGGAGACAACTTAATTCGTGCTGGAGTTCCAGGAGGATGGGAAGTAGCTGATAAGACGGGCTCGGGATCTTATGGAACCAGAAATGATATCGCAATTATTTGGCCACCAAATAAAAAGCCAATCGTTCTTGCGATACTTTCTAATCATGATAAAGAGGATGCTAAATACGATGATAAGCTTATTGCAGAAGCAACCAAAATAGTGTTAGATGCCTTAAAAACTACAAATAAATAATAATAGTAATTAGTTATTGAAATTTTCCTGTTTTTCCGTCACAATACTGTGACGGTCTTTTTATGTATTTTACAAAGAATCGTCTTAAGTAAAGAAAAAAGATAGAAATCATCTCTATTAAGTTTATTAACTAAGTAACAACAAATATATGCTTTATTGTATACTTATTGCATTTAATGTGGAGGAATAAAATGGAGTCAAAAATTCTTATTGTTGATGATGATAAAGAGATTAGAAATCTAATCTCTGTATATCTGGAAAATGAAGGTCTAAAAACTCAAAAGGCAGAAGATGCTATAGAAGCTTTACAACTGTTAGAAGAAAAGGAATTTGATTTGATTATTTTAGATATTATGATGCCGAATATGGATGGCATTGAAGCATGTATGAAAATTAGGGAAGATCGCAATATGCCTATCATTATGCTATCTGCAAAATCTGAGGATATAGACAAAATTCAGGGCCTAGCCTCTGGTGCAGACGATTATTTATCAAAACCGTTTAACCCACTAGAATTAATCGCTAGGGTAAAATCCCAATTAAGAAGGTTTAAAAAATACAATACGTCCATAGAACATAATAAAAGCATTCTAGAAATTGGTGACTTAACCGTAAATACAGATACTCGTCAAGTATGGGTAAGGGGAAAAGAAACAAGGTTAACTCCAAAAGAGTTTGCTATTCTCGAACTACTTGCCCGCAACAAAGGGATTGTCCTGAGTGTAGCAAAAATATATGAAGCAGTTTGGAAAGAAGTTTTTTATAAATCAGATAATACCGTCATGGTGCATATTACAAAAATAAGAGACAAAATTGAAGAGGATTCCAAACATCCTATTTATATTAAAACTGTTTGGGGAATTGGGTATAAAATATGAAGAATGTTAGTTTCAGAAATAAGATCATTATAAAACTTCTTGGTGCTGTTGCAGTTAGTTTTTTTATTTCATTTGGTTTAACAATCCTCATTTTGGCATACGTCATAGATCCATTATTTATAAAACACGAAGAATTTGGTATGTTTGAATTCAATTTGGTATTGTTGTTCTTATTCGCGTTCGCAATCTTTACCTTTATAATCCTTTTTTTAATATTGGTTCGAAAGAAAATAGTATATTTGAAGCTCATTTCTGATAATGTGAATGATATTGCCAATGGAAAACTAGGTCTGACAATTGGGGTTAAGGGGAAGGACGAATTGACCCAGCTTGCTCAAAATATAAACTATATGTCTAAGGAATTGGAAAATACATTTGAACAAGAAAGACGATTAGAACGTACAAAAAATGAACTTATAACCAATGTATCTCATGACTTACGCACACCGTTAACATCTATTATTGGCTATATAGATTTATTAAAAAGAGGGCAATACAACAGTAAAATACAATTACAGGAATACCTTGAAACCACTTATTTAAAATCAAAGAGATTGAAATATTTAATTGATGAGCTGTTTGAATATACTCGTTTATCAGGCATAGATGCTAAGTTAAATCTTAATGAAGTTGATTTATCGGGTTTGTTGGAGCAAATAGTTGGAGAATACATTCCTATATTTGAAAAGGAAAGCTTAATCGTTCAAAAATCAATCACGCAAGAAACAATACCTATCTTCATAGATGTAGAAAAAATGGTACGTGTTTATGAAAATCTTTTTATGAATGCGATAAAGTACAGCATGAAACCATCCGAATTATCTATATGTCTTGAACTAATAGGTAACAAGGCAATGTTGAAAGTGTCAAATAAAGTCGAGAAACCGCCT
>NZ_JAKUDW010000075.1:0-25697 GCF_022662595.1 Bacillus cereus group sp. BfR-BA-01524
GATTCACAAAAGCTTCAAGCAATGCAGATGTAGATTCTTGGAACAACAAATAAGTTTTGTATTGAAAATAAGAGGGGGCGTGTTTCATATAGCTCCCTCCTTTTAAAACATAGGGAGGATGGTAACAGTTGGAATGAATCTATAAAACTTTATAAAAGATCCACTAGTTATTAGAAAGTTTAAGTTATGATAATTAGAGAGGTCATATAGATTAAGTACTATTCCATAGGTGAATTTGCTAATTTAATATGAAAGACGATCCAAACGTTAAGAAACTGGGATAAACAAAATATTTTTAAACCACATCATGTAACGAATAGTGATTATCGGTATTATACCCAAGAACAACTTAATCATTTCTTGGATATTAAAGGTGAAATGCAGCAGGTAAACAAAATCGTAATAGGATACTGCAGAGTCAGCTCTCATGAGCAGAAAGATGATTTGGAAAGACAAATTGATAACGTACAACGTATATGTTTGCTAAAGTCTATCAATTTGAAATCATCACTGATATAGGAAGTTGGATTAACTATAATAAAAAGGGATTAAATTAACTAATTGATAAGGTCACTAATTCAGAAATAGAAAAGATTGTTATTATGTATAAAGATTGGTTAATTTGATTTGGGTATGAATTAATCGAAAACCTATGTGATAAATATGGAACGACTATTGAGGTCATTGACTATACCCAAAAGACCGAGGAACAAGAAGTAGTAGAAGATTTAATTCAGATTGTCATTGTTTTCAGCTGTAGATTGCAAGGTAAAAGAGCCAATAAAGCCAAGAATATGTTTAAGGAGTTTATGGAAAATGATACTTGCGAGGAAAATAAGAATAAGACCGAATAAAGAACAAGAACATCAACTTTGGAAATCTGTTGGAACAGCCCGATGGGCTTATAACTGGACATTAAGTAAACAGGAAGAAAATCATAAGCACGGTGGTAAATTTTTATCTGACGGCATCCTTCGTAAAGAATTAACAGTTTTGAAGCAAACAGAAGAATATGCATGGCTATATGAGGTATCCAATAATATTACAAAGCAAGTGATTAAAGATGCTTGTCAAGCATATAAGCGTTTCTTCAAGGGGCTGGCTGATAAACCACGTTTCAAAAGCAGAAGAAAATCAAAGCCGTCTTTTTACAATGATAATGTAAAATTGAAAGTCCGGCATAACGAGGTGTTGATTGAAAAAGTTGGATGGATGAAAATTTCAGAATCATTACCAGGTCATGTGAAGTATACGAATCCACGTATTCATTTCGACGGGAAGTATTGGTATTTGTCCGTAGGTGTTGAAGAAGAGAAGTTGCAACATAAACTAACAAGTGAGAGTTTAGGGATAGATGTAGGTATTAAAGAACTTGCAGTATGTTCGAATGGAATGAAATTCAAAAACATTAATAAAACAAAGGTAGTTAAGCAGGTAGAGAAACGCCTTCGTAGGTTGCAACGTCAAGTTTCTCGTAAATATGAAATGAATAAGGAAGGGAGACGTTTCATCAAAACCAGCAACATTATAAAACTTGAAAAGAAGATACAACTCTTACATAGACGCTTGACAAATGTCCGAGATAATCATATTCACCAAGTAACTACTGCAATCGTGAAAACCAAACCTTGCAGAGTTGTGATGGAAATGTTAAATATCAAAGGAATGATGAAGAATAAACACTTATCAAAGGCTATTGCACAACAAAAATTATATGATTTCAAAATGAAAATACAGTATAAGTGTGAGAAATATGGGATTGAGTATATTGAAGCAGATAAGTGGTTTCCCTCTTCTAAAATGTGTTCGACTTGCGGTGAAATCAAAAAAACTTTGCGTTTATCCGAAAGGATATACACCTGTGACTGTGGACATGAAATAGACAGAGATTTCAACGCATCTATTAATTTGTCGCGATATCAATTAGCAACTTAACACATGAACGTTATTGCTAATATGTAGGATTCGTTGTATCCGAATTTACGCCCTCGGAGTGTTATATCAAACGAAAGTAGCTTTGGCAAAATCGGACACGTAGAACAGGGAAAAAAACAAACTTTATAAATTTTTATAAGGTTTTTGCAACGGTATTATGTATGTACCAAATCGTGAAGTCTCACAAAGTGTATTAATAGATACAGATTTCTATATGGATCAGTATGTACAAACCCCTGACACTGTTATCTTAGATGGGAATCAAACGAAAATTATAGAGGTACATTTAACGAAACCAAATCAAGATAGAGTATTTTTAGGCGGATTATTATTTGAGTTAGCGCACAATAAAAAAGTACAAAATCTTGAAAAAGACGGATTGAACTTCTCTGTACATAATGACATTGAATAAGTAGTAGCGTAACAATTGAATGAATAAGAGACTGAAAATTCAATCGAAAAACGCCTCTTAAACTAAAAGGCACAACTGTTGAATCTTGTCCAACACAACCACAAGTCCATGCACTTATTCAAAATATAAATGAAAATATTGTAAGGGCTGTAGCAATGAGAGAATATCAAGTCGATTTTGGAGAAAATGGATTACAACTGCAGTTAGATTTAGGGACAACTTATGTAGGGAAGGATAGGCAAGCCACTTATACTTCTACGGTCACTTGGTCTGTAGTGAGTGGACCGTCATAATCCATCAAACCCGAAAAATAAGGAGAAAAATTATGAGTATATATGTAATAGGAATACTAATAGGATATATGACCCTGAATGTATTTACTGATTTGAAATATAGAAAAACGAAAAATATATGGCATCTATTATTCTTAATTGTTGGTATGGGTATCACGTATTTTGCCGGAATAAGAACAGGAAAAGAGATTGTAATTATACTAGTCATAGCCTTAGCGTGCGGTTTATTACTAGAGACGTTTAAATTCTCTTCACCTGGTGATACGAAAATGCTTGTGGTGGTAGCTTTATATGTTAGCAATGTAGTAGAAGAATCGGCTATGCTTACTTCAATTACCTTAACAGCTTTCCATTTACTATTCTTTTGGATTGCTAGTGTGTATCGATTAATTAAAATTTTAGGGTTTGTAGGAGCGATTAAAGACCAATTGGAGCATGCTGTTTCTATATTTGGGGCAAAACTACCAAAGAAAGAAATACAGCTGATACAGAGTTTTCCAGGGGCTTGTTCTATTTTATTAGGAGCAATTGTGTATGTTGCTTTCACTATCTATCAAAACGGAGGTATGTTAGCTTGAATAGTAGAATCATTCATCAAAGAGAAACGTATATTTATTTTACGATATTCGCACTAGTAGGGGTACTTATTGCAAATATGTTTATTCATATGGTGTTTATACTAGCGTATCCGTTACTTATCGGATTAATTGTACAGGTTGTCCTGCTTCAGAAGATAAAAAAACCTTTTTATCGGAGTGGAAAAGAATTAACGGAACAGTTAAAACTAAAAAATATATTTCTAGTAGAATCAAACATTTTAGGAGACGAAGAAGGAACTGTCTATGAGGTGCATCAAATGCCTTTTTCATTTTCGAATGGATTAATTAATAAAGATAAGAGTTATAAAGTCATAAAACAAGAGTATGATAGAAAAGTCAAAGAGGATCTAACGAAAATTGCAAAATGGCAAGTTACAACAAAAGCTAGACTTGTTACGACAACACATTTTCGTTTATATACAATTTGGCAGAAAAATAGCACAGGCTATCAATTGAAAAAAATAGACGATTGTATTGATCAATATGCCAAGATGAACCTCATTCAATGGATGATTGCTTCATTTTGTACGACTGGTCGTATTAAGTACGATAAAAAACCAAAAGAGTGGGCTAGCTATGAATGGATTACTTTAAGGTAAATAAAAAAGACAGAACGAAATAAAGGAAAATAATAAGGTTTTTTAATTTTAATATAAAATATATAAGAGTCTTTCTACATTTTATTGTAGAAAGACTCTTATTAATACTAATAATGTTATATATGAAACTGCAGACTAGGGATCCAAAATAAAATTTTAAACTGTCGTAGTTGTATTGAGTAAACCATACTTAAATATTAGAAAAATGATGCTCTTTGTGAAAACAAGGGCTTATTTATTACTACGATTAATGCGTTTAAAGTTATCGTTTGCGAAAATAATGCTGTTCATAATGTCTGTTATAGGGGGGAAATTACGTATATTTTGTTTTGGTAAAACCATAAGGCCATTTTCTTTTAAGAAGAACTCCTCTTGAGGATCATTTATTTCGGCATTTGGCACAATAAATGTCCAAGCATAACCACCAAATATAATTATGCAAGTCTTACTATTTTTTTGTCCTGTTCTTGTATATGTATTTCCATTAGTAATTATTTCATCACATTTGGAAGCTTTGTCTTTTGGGTCTACCAAAGAAATACCTACAATCGGAATAACATTTTCTTTCGGCGCTTGTCCACTTTTAATTGCTTTAACAATTAATGTTTCTGTATTTTCATCTAAAGTAATACCCTTGTGAAATTTTTGAGCAATGTGTGCTCTCCATAAGACGGACAATAGAAAAATTTTGAACTTGTTGTAATCTAATCCTTCCCAAGTTTCCTTTGTATCATCGGTAGATGGTTGAATATGCAGACGATCCCTAATAACTTGAATTCCATATTTGTCATATTTATTACCAATTAGATTACTATCACATTCTTTGCATAATAGTTCCTCTCTTTGTCCTTTCTGCATAGTAATAAAGCCATTTCTCGACTGTGATGAAAAAAACAATCTATTTTTATTATCATACATATTCTTATAAAATCCTTCAGGAACTATATGGGATTTTATAAGTTCTTTTCCCTCGCCACATAATCTGCACTTTTGATCCATCTAGGTCTTTGCCACCTTTATCGAAATGAGATTCGTTATTTTTATAATCTGTTTTTATATTTTACCATAATATTCCCTTTTATTTTGTTGATTTCCCTCAGTAGTTAAAGGATATTTTAAATTGACTAAATTATTTTTAGGGTTTCATTGTTACTAAATACATAGAATTAGTAATTAAGATAGCAGATATTAATAGGAAATGTCTCCGTTTAATTTGCTATAATTTAAAATTAGTAGTCATTTTTTTACGCAAAAAAGACCTCCATGTAAAATGGAGATCTTTTTAAAATGACGATGAGATATGACTCAATATCTCTTGTAGCATACTTTAATTATACATTATTTCAAGAAATCGAGAAAGATTAAACGTAATATGACTATAAAATATTTGAAAAGATAGATTGTTGAAAAATAGTATGTTGGATATGAAAAAGTATTCTTACTTAGTAAGAATACTTTTATTATTTATGTAAGAATACTTTTATTACTTATGTAATTATTCTTCTTGGTGGTGACATTTTAATTGGGGTTTCGATTTTAAGATGGTCTGCACCAATTACAAATTCATCGCAAAAATAATTATGGTAATTTGCCAGCCATGAATATTTTTTTAATAACTTAGAATTATTTCGATATTTATTTATTGCCTCTTCAATTTTCTGTCCATGTCTTTCTAAATGAGGATATAGTGAGCTAAAGTTGTTAAATTGTACTTCCTCATCATACATGTCAAACAAAATGTGTAAGTAGTTTGAAAACCACTCCCCGTCTATATCCTCAAGTAATTCTCGATGGAAAGGTGATAAGGTAATAGGAGAATAATACCTATTGTAATATTTTACTTTTTCTATGCACTCTTGACTTAAAATGATTCTAGGATAAACAGCAACTTTTGACTCTAAATCATGTGCCATTATTAATTCAGGGCCAAAAACAGTCTCCTCATCCATAAAATGGGGTCCAATACTTACACCACCGCGAATAAAGAAGCCATCTTGAGCTAATGAAAATTGATATTCTGCCAAGTTATTAAAAGTATTCCCTAATTCGTTTTCTCCATCGCTTTGAATTGGCCATCCAATTACCACGTTGTCAGTAAAAACTTTAACTTTTGCAGGTACAAATGAATACGGTGTAATTGCATTACGTGCATTACTTAAGGAAGAATGGATTTCTTTTAGAAAATCATTACCATTCCCAGATCTAATTGCCTCCAACCCAATTGATGTAAAGCCTAATACATCAATAAAGCACACAACCGAATTAACTAATTCGGGATTATCTGAATTATATTCTACAACCATAATGTTCCCCTCCTAATTTATATTATACATTTAATTTTTAGCTTAATATATTAATACTTGAAAATATTCTATGAATTGATTAATATAAATGTATATTTATTGTTTAATTGATTCCGTTTATTCCCACACCTTATTGTGTTGTGGTTGAGTTGTAGAAGCAAGTTGCGTCTTGTTTCATTTTTGAAAGGGCTTCTTTAAGCCGATTAGTGTATATATAGCTTATTTTGCTATGCACATTTTTAATCGACTTGAAGGAGCCCTTTTTGTGTTGTTTTCAAGTTAGGAATCACTTGTAAAAAGATATTTAGATTTAGGTATACAAATAAAAAAACTGTGAAAAAAAACACAAGATTTGTGTTTTTTTTGCTTTGAAAGGGGATCATTATAATGAAATACAAGCATGCAATTACACTAGATAAACCATTACTATCATTAGAGGAAATAATTAAAATCTTTCAGAGGAATGAAGTTACTCAACCAATTCGAAAGCGTAATTCTAGCATTTTCCGTGATACAGAAGATTATATTGCAGATAAAATGACGGCCTTACACATCAACTCGGATGAGTATTACAATACGATTTTTTTACCAATTTTACACCATGATTGTGAAGAAGATTGTTATTTTGCATTTGAAAGGAATTACTGTTTAGAGGTGTATGGCTATCCATGTACGTTAGAAGATATGTTTAAGGACTGGGGTCTTTATATTATTAACGAAATGGATTGTAAATTAGAAAAAGTAATGTCTGAGTATGTAGAGGTTAAAAATCCTTTATTTGATCCGACTGTAGAAGAATTGGCCAGAATTATTAAATATAACAAAGAGCGTACTAAGGAGTGTAGTAGATTATTTAATATTCCTCTTGAACCATTGAAGAAAACATTAAAGGAGTCCTCCCATACATTGATGGAGATCATTCAAAACATTGAAATGGAGGACATATCAAAACTTCCTACACACTTAGGTGTTCAATTTGCTTATAGAAGGGAAACGAAAGAACTTTACATGTATTATGGAGAAAAACATTTGCCGTGGCTTTATCGAGTATTACTTTTTCTTCATATTTTTGAGTTATCTATTCCAAGTGTAAAGAAATAAATTTTTGTGAAGTAGAAATATGTAACCAGGGGAAGTTTAAATGAAAATGAGTTATGAAGTATCTATATTTTGTTCTGCACATCCAGATGATTTTATGCCAAATTTGCGTGCATTACGAATGAGAGTTACAAAAGAAGGAGCGTTTTGGGAACGAGATTGTTATCAGTTTTCCATTAAACCATCAAACTTGTCACAGCGAGCAGCCAAACAAGCAGGGGAAATCTATTTGTATCATGTCTATTTCAATGGATGTATACGAGATTTCCTTTTTTTATTGGAGCGATGCTTTAGAGGGACAAGTTATCGCTTTACTGCAATCCGCGGTTTCCTAGAAATAGAAGGGTATTCCCTAAAGAAATGGAAGCCAATTTTACGTAGTCATCATATAAACTCTACTGATGTAGATTGTATTTTCAAGAAAAATGATCTTACAATGGTTGTACATCACCATGGAGGTTTAGAGGTAGCTAAGCGTGCGGAGAAAGGCCAGGAATTAAAAAAAGTAAACTTTCTAACGGTAGATAGCTGGTTACAGGCACTTAATCCGACAAAAGAAGATCTATTCTCTTTAACAGGTGTGAGTGTATCTTAATGAGTAATTTACAAAACTATGTAAGAGTGTATAAGCAGAGGGAATGACAGAAATCCGTAGTTAAAACGACTATGAATTACTGTCTTTTTATTTTAATAAGGAGGATTTTAGCATGGAATTTGAAGCATATGTAGAATCCGCTTTGCTAGATCAAGAAGATAGAAACGATTATTTAGTTTATGATACATATTCTTTTTTATATCCGTAGGTGAACAAAGATAATATCTAAATAGAAGTATAAAAGGTTTAATGGAAGTAGCTGTTCCATATATAATACACAGTATATAAGGAGTGGGAAAAAATGAATTATAACATTCAAAAAGGTCAATTTCGTTTAACGAGTGCTTATCCAAGAGGTAGCTGGTGGGAATTTTACCGTGTCACGTGTCCGATTTGTCATGATACAGGTAATTGCATGCTGCATGTTTCTCAAGAGAAGGTAGCATGTACACGTGTAGAAAGTAAATGGATTTACGGAAAAAACACGGGCAACCCAAGCTACATTCACTACATAAATGGAAAAGATAAGTATCAATTGCCTGAGGTGGATGAAGTTCAGATTTATGATAAGAAAAGCAATGAGGAATTAGATGTGTTTAATCGGAAGTTAATGGATTTCATACCATTGCAGGAGCATCATCATACACATTTATTACGAGATAGAAAAATGAGCGAGGAACAAATACAAGTACGTCAATATCGATCTTTCTTAAAACAACAAATTGTGTTAGAGGAGGGTAATACGTATACGACTGTTTGGGAGAAGCTATTTAAAAAGATGGGGAATAAAAACTGTTGGCAGGGGGTTCCGGGCTTTTATGAGTTGAGGAAAGGTCAACTTTCTCTTCGTTTGATGTCAGGATCTCCTGGTATATTGATTCCTTTTCGAAATCAGTACAATCAAATTGTTGGGTGGCAGGTTCGTGTGGATGAAGTGAAAAACTCCGTTCATGTGAAAGCGGCACCTACTGGAGTTCAAGCAGAATTAATTGAGCAGCCTAATGTTGTAAAGATAACTAAAAATGGTGATTGTATCTTTGAAGGCGAACTAGAAGTAAGCAAAAAGGTAGAGATTCCATTTCAAGAGGGACAAATTGTTGTAAAGATTCATAAAGGGCAAAAATATCTGTGGCTCTCATCAGCAAACAAAAATCAAGGGACTGGTGCAGGTGGTAGTGAAAATCCACTTCCTGTACATGTAGCGGTACCGAGTTCTCATCTAAAACATTGGAATTCTGGTACATTGCATCAAACTAAATCAGTAATGATCACAGAAGGACCCATGAAAGCCGATTTGATTGCTGATTTGCTTCCAGAGAGATTTAATAAAGAGGAAATTTCTGAAATAGGAACAACGGTTCTTGCGATTCCTGGTGTAAATGCTTGGCGAATTGCTATGCCTGTATTAAAGGATATGGGTATAGAAAATGTCTATTTAGCGTTTGATGCCGATTTAGTAGAGAATCAAAAAGTAAGGAAAGCTCTTATAGACTTTGCGACAGAGTTAAAGCGATTGGGCTATAACTTAATCATAGCTGCATGGAACCCAACGCAAGGTAAGGGGCTGGATGATACAATGCAAGCGGGATTTAAACCTGTATTTCAGAGATTGTGAAAGTCATAAAGTAGGTTGATATTTTCATAAATAGGCAGATTGAAAAAGATAGAGTTTTTAATTCTATCTTTTTCTTGTATCCAATTAACTAAAAGAAGGGTAGAAGAGAATATGAATACATCTATGAAAAAAATCTAGTGAATTTACGAGTTGATTTTGCTTTCAAGCGCTTGTTTGGAGTAGAAGGAAACGAGGAGATACTCATTGGTTTTCTTAATGCGGTATTACAATCCTCTTTAGATGAGGAAATCATTTCTTTGCATTTAGATGATCCGCATCTTCCAAGGGAGCAAAAGGATGATAAATTGTCTATTTTAGATTTGCGAGCTACTCTGAATAATGGTATAAAATTAAATATAGAGATACAGGTTCGCGACAAAAAAGACATGATTGAGCGATCTTTGTTCTACTGGGCTGGCATGTATTATTCTCAAATGACTCAGGGGATGAAGTATACAGAATTAAGACCAACCATATGTATTAATATAGTGGATTTCATTCTGTTTCCAGGAGAAGAAGACTTTCATAATGTCGGTGTAGTCATGAACAAAAAATCGAAACACATAATTTCAGAGAATATGCAATTGCACTTTCTTGAGATTCCAAAAGTAATTCGAGAATGGCAAGAAGATCGAATGGATCCATGGGAGGATATATTAGCACGTTGGCTATTATTATTTCCTGCTTATGAAGATGAGAAATTAACTACAATCCTGGAGGGAATCGCGATGGAAAAAGATCCAGTTTTGAAAAAGGCAATAGAGGATTGGGAGCGTTTAAGTAGTGATAAGGACTTTTTACGCTTATATGAAGCGAGAGAGAAGGCAATAAAAGATAGAATATCAGAAATAGAGACGGCAGAAGAAAAGGCCGCGGAAAAAGCAGCAAAAGAAGCAACAAAAGAAGCTAGAATAGCAACTAAGATAGAGATGATTCACAATTTAATTAATGTCGGTGTACCTATAGAGAAAGTAGCGGAAGCCACTGAATTAAGTGTGGAAGAGGTTAATGAAATTTTAAAAAATAAATAGCTAATAATATAAAAACAGATAATTACGTTTATATGGTAATTATCTGTTTTTTTTACTTATAGCACTATTAATGGATGAAGGTTATAATTTTACTTGTTATATTACTCTTTCCAATCTAAAATTTCTTCTATAGAATAGTCACGTATTAATCTTAACTCGTTAAATTTAAATATTAAATCGAGAGTTCTATTGAACCAATTAGTAGGTCCAATTTCTTTGAAAAATTTTTCGCTGAGTACCTCGTATAATTTGCCTAAAAAATTTATGTAGTCAATTTCATCTACATTATACTTAACTGAAGTTATAAAATCTATAAAGTCTTCTAATGATTCCAGATTAAAAATCATTTCATAATCGAAATTAATTATATTAAAATTCTTCAGATTATAACTCTTAATTTCTTGTGAATTACTATTGTTTTTTAACAGTTCATATATACTTAAGGTTAATTCGAGTCGATGTAATTCATGGTTACCGATAGTATATTCGAATAAAAAACTTCTCATTTGCGCTGTTAAAATTTTAATTAAGTATCCTATATTTGACTCGGACTCAATACCTTTCATGTAGATATATTTCCAAAGCTGATCAGGATTTAATTGAGTAGAGGAAAATAAATATTTAAGCATGTCATAAAATACTTCATTATTAATAGGATGATTTTCTACCAAAGCATAGATCTCACATAATTGTTTTAGTGTTGAACTTACTATAATTGGTTCAATTTTTCTTACATCATCATTATTTATAATCGGATATCTGTTTGGGTTGCGTGCACTATAAAATTTGAAATTTAGTAGGTTGTATTTTTTTTCTACAGGAAGCAATTTTAAAACAGTTTGTAGTAAAAGGGCAGACTCACGTTGCTTGCTATATGGATTAGATGTATTTCTGTTTAATAGGCTTGTCCCAAAATCTAAAATTTTAACTTTGTAATTTCTTTTGTATATATCAAGTGGCTCTAACAGAATATTCTCGGCATGTAAATCACCATGAAAAACATTAATTTTATGACACTCATTAATAGTTAGTAAAATGTCTTTCAAAATTTTGTATCGTAGTTCATCTTGTAAATTTTTTTGAGTAGTTAAAAACTTTTTTAATGTTATACCTTCTACCCATTCCATTGTTGAATAACAATAACCTGTATCGGTTAAGCCGGCTTTATAGATTGTTACAACAGAAGGCATATCTAAATTAGCTATCTTAGCAATCTCTTCTTGATATTTATCAAAATATACACTGTAATGTCTAGAGTTTGTATTAGGTAGCCATATTTTTAGGGCGCATATTCTCCCCGTTATACTTTCTTGGGCCTTTAAAACAATACCATTTGCACCACAGCCAACAAATTCTATAAGGGAAATATCAGGAATTGTTACTTCTACCCAATTACTAATATCGCGATTTTTCTGAATCCACTTTTTTCTTGGTAATTCTTCATCTTTATCTAAAGGTAATAGTTTAAGCATGTTATTTTCGAAGTGATAATCTTTTCTTTTATCTTTCATTTTAATTCTCCTATATAATTTATTTTTCGGAAAAATGCAATAAATTAAATCTAAATTATAATTTAAGACGGTTAGTATTTATTAATACTAATAATTATATTATAAAATTCAGGAAGATAGTGTGTGATTATATTTCACTGTAATTTTGTATACATGTTAGAGTGATTTTTTATTTTCTAAATAAATAGTGGTAAATGTGTAATATAATCAACCTGCAGGCTAATTAAAGTATATTAACCCCGAATTTAATAAATAATTGTGTAATTTTTATATAGATATATGAAGTCAATTCATCACTCACCTACTCACTTTGCGCTTTCTGAGGAAGGAGTCTTCTTGGCTAAAATAATAAAAAGAAATATAAATAAAATAGAACAAAAAATGTCCATTTTTATTTTGGGGGTGTAAATAAGGGGTTGTATTTTTAAAATCGTATTGCTATAATATAAACGTAATAAGATTTTACAATAAAATATAAAATTAATCAGTTCGCATATAAGAGAAGACCTCAATATGCGCCATGTCCTTAGGGGACGTGTGCGTGTATTGGGGTCTTTTTGCGTTTTGCGAGCAAAAACATCCGGAGGTGCAGGAATTATGTTGAATTGGTTGTCTGCAAAACTTATGACAACATCAGTAGGAGATTTCTTACTGGCAAAAAGTAGTTTTTCGAAAGGGCTTGGTGGTAATGGTGGTGGCGGTAATGCTGAAACCGTTCAAAAAAGCATGAACACTTTGGTGAAAACATTAATTGGTTTTGGGGGAATTTGGGTGGCAGCTTGCGTTGTATTTGCAGCTATTAAACTATCTGGAGCACAAGGGAAGAACCCTGAAAACCGTACACAAGCTATGATTGGTTTAGCTTGCGCGGCAATTGGAGGCTTTGTCATGATTAAAGCTTACGATATCGCTGCTTGGGTTACGACAATCTAACATAAGAGTTTGTACAAGCTCTCCTCTATTTGGGGAGAGCTTCTCTTATACAAGGGAGGAAAAAGAATGAGAAAAGTAACCGTTCCTGTTGATATGACTTCGGAACAAAAAACACTATTAGGTGTGCTGAGCAAACGCCAATTGATTTATCTATTAGGTGGCGGAGCATCCCTTTATTTATATGTACCATTTTTATGGCGACTATTTGCACCTATTGATGCGGTAGTAGCATTTTTTATTTGCTTAATTTTAGCACTACCGACGGTAATAGGTGTTATAACGTTTGCGTTTATATATAAAGAAAAACAACACATGTATCTAGATAAGTATCTACTTATCAAAATGCGTAGCCGTTCCGAAAAAGGTAAGTGGAGAAAAGGGTACGAGCCAACTACATGGGCAAAGGAGAACTTATAAATGTTAGAAATGATATATTTTGCAGCGATAGCCATTGTGGGATTTTTCTTTTATCGGAAAATGAATGGAAAACCGCTGTTTGGTTCTAAGAAAAAAGGGAAAAAGCAAGGTGGAGTAGAGAAACACACTACTGAAAAAGCTGGAAAGAAAAATAAAAAAAATAGGCCCGCTGAATCGGAAATTGATGAGGATAATGTTGACTTCTTTCGTGCTTTTGTAGAAGACATTAAGGAAATTGATAATCATATGATTCGATATCATGATGATACATTTGTTCTGATTGCGGAAGCACATCCAGTTAACTATTATTTACTCTCCAATATGGAACAAGAAGCAATTGATATCAAAATTGAATCCTGGTTAACCACATTAGAATTTAATACGAAAGTATATATTCAAAGTAAGTTTGTGGATTTAACAGATCCTGTACGCAAAATGACAGAAACGATGAAAGGTGCGAAGGACCTTACACCAGAGACGGTTCTATATGGACAAGAAGTTATCGATAACTTAGAGTATTGGCAGCGTTCGCAACCTCGATATGAACAAAAGCGTTATTTAATTTATCCATACAAGGTTGATATTAGTACGATTACTGCTGATACAGAGGAAGAGTTGGAAGAAAAGATTGTGGATAAGGCGTTTAACGAATTATATCGCCGTTATAATGCTTCTCGAAATCTACTATCGAAAGCAAAAATTAATGTAGAAATGTTAACGAAAGATAAATTAATAGAACTTTTATATGTAGCATTTAACCGTCGGAAAGCTGTAAAAGCTCGTTTCCAGGACTTAATTGAAAATGAGAATTTCTCCCTCTATTCAACAGGGGAAACAAATGAAAGAAAACTAGAGTTAATGAAGAAAGTGCTAGCAGAAGAAAAGGCAGAAAAATCAAATAACGGGGTGGCGTAAACATGAAGTTGTTCGGAAGAAAGAAAAAGGAAAAGAAAAAAATAGAAGCAGAAGAGAGGGACGAATTGGAGCTAGAGGAGGAAGAGTTGGAAGAAGAGGAAGTACCGACGCAATTAGACAATCAAACAACAGTGTTTGATGTTATTGCCCCAGAAGGAATGAAAATTGATGCAGAAGATTATGGGGTTATTAAACAATCTTTAGGAAGTAATACGTTCTTCCGTCCGTTTTATATTCCACGTGATGGATATCCACGTATGATGCAAACGAATTGGCTGAACATGTTAACTTCAGCCGGGGAAGTGGATGTCATGATTGATATTCATAAAGAGCCAAAAGCTAAGGCAATGCGATCATTAGATATGCAGCTTACAATGTTACGTTCGAATCTTTCTTTCCAACGTACACGAGGAAACATTGACCAAGAAAAAGACTTAGATGCAAAAATTCAAGATACAAACAATTTAATGGATGAAATCCAGTTCAATGAAAACGACTCGTATATGGTGAGTACAATGGGTGTTGCTTACGCAGAATCAAAGAAAGAATTGGACGTTTTATGTGAGTATATTGAAGATGAAATGCAAGCATCTCATTTTAAGATAGCAAGTACTTGGAACCGTGTGAAAAGTGGTTTGAAAGCTACTATGCCACTAGGGGCACCAAATACGCTGCAAGATACTTATCGAAATATCGATAGACGTGCTCTATGTACATTTGCACCCTTTGTATCAGGATCCGGAAGATTTAACGGTGGTATACCAATAGGAAAGAACAAAATTACTGGCCAAGTAGAATTTTTAAATTCATTCGGGAATGCAGATTATCGTCCACCAAACTATAACATTGGTGTGACAGGAATTTCAGGTTCCGGGAAAAGTTTACTTTTAAAAATGAAGCTCGCTCGTGAAACATCACTTGCAGATACACATGCAATGATTATCGATCCAGAGGGAGAGTTTGTAAAAATTACAAAACGTTTAGGTGGTATTAACCTAAACATTTCTCCTGAAAGTAATATAATTATCAATCCTTGTGCAATTGCAGTAACAGAACTGCAAATTACAGATAAAGATGAAGAACTAGAAGCACTTGAACAATATGATAAGAAGGAACTCGTAGAACGTGATGGCGTAAAGTATGTGAGATTTGTACCAATTTTAGAGAAAATCAATGAAATACTCGGATTCTTTGACATTATTATTCGTGGGCAAGACTTTGATCAACCAGGATTAAATGTATTCCAACGTACGATGCTAGAAGATGCAATCCGTGAAGTGTTTGATAAACATGGTATTACTACACATCCTTCTTCTTTATATACAGATGAAGTGAAGAAGGTGGATGGACAATTAATTCAGTCTCAAGTAAGAAAGCCAGAGCCAGAGTTAAAAGAAATCTACGATGTCATAGTAGAACATCATGGAGACGATGTGAAGGCAGAAGAGTTAATCGCTGCGATTCGTCCGTTCTTACGTGATGGGTCAAAACCATTATTTGATGGGCAAAGTCATTTTGGTCGTGGTGTAGAAACACAATTAAATGAATCACGTGTTGTTAACTTTAATATTAGTCATTTAGAAGAAGGATTCTTAAAACCAATCGCTTTCCACGTTATCTTGAACTATATTTGGGAGCATTGGATTAAGAGTCCAGAACATGCTATCAAACGAAAAGTACTGTATGTGGATGAGATGTGGCAGTTTATCGATTATGAACAAACGGTTAACTTTTTAGAAAAAGTAGCACGTCGTTCACGTAAAAGAAATGCCGGTATGTGTTGGGCAAGTCAGGACTTTGTTCGTATTTTAGAAAATGTAAAAGCTCGCGGTATCTTGCAATCTACTTTCTCTTATTTCTTCTTAGAACAAAATAAGATTGATAAGAAAAAGATCCAGGAGAACTTTAACTTAACTGCTGGGGAGCTTGATATTATTCTCAACAATCCAGGAAAAGGAGAAGGGATTTTCCGTGTAGGAGATAGTTCGGTTTGGATTCAAACAGATCCATCAGATAAAGAAATGATGTTCATTGAATCGAATGAAGCGGTACTTCAAGAGCTTCTAAACAATATGAAGAAAGTACAAGGGTACGCAGGATAGTAGCGTACCTTTGTAAAGGAAGGTGAAATTATGCTTGAGAAAATAATAGATTGGGTTGGTGGCCTTCTTATCCATATGGTAAAGGCCCTACTAGCGCCTATTTATGGATTTATGGATACTATTCCAGTTATAGTCTTTGGTGGAGATAAATCTAATCTGGATTTTTTATATGCAAAGAATGCAGTTACGAATGTATTAGATACTGGTATGCCTGTCATGTTTAAATTTGTTGCTTTTTGTGTTCTCGTCAGTGTAGTAATTACAGCAGCAAAATATTCAGCAACGACTCTGAATCCAAATAATCGCACGGCATTAATTGAATATGCAAAAGACTTAATGATTATCTCGATTTGCCTCTGGCATTTAGATTTCTTTTATAATTTTATTTTTGATCTAAATTCTTGGATTATATTAGAGTTTAAAGAGGCGTTAGGGAATTTTAACCCAGATCAGCAAATACCTCTATTAAAGAATGGACTGGCAGACAATAAGACGATTACAGAACTTTCGATGAAAGACCATAAAAATGATTATATGTTTATCATATTTGGACTATTTATTGAAGCTGGATTAATGATATGGGCAAACTTTTATTATTTAATGCGTGCTGTGACACTATACGTATTAATGTTACTAGGCCCTGTAATGGTAGGAATGTGGATGTTCCCACAAAAGAAACAACAGACGTTATATTGGATTCGTGAATTTATGGGTGCAGTATTAATTCAAGCAATTCACGCAATTACTCTATGGTTAATTATTACACTTATTGGGGGTGCGCAAAATCCTATTATAAAATTAATATTACTTGCGATGTTTATCCCAGTTGGTGAAATCGTGAAAAGCTTTATTGGACTTAGCACCAATGCATCTGCGGGTATTCATAGAGCGGGTACGATGATGGGTATGGGTGCTTTAGCAAGTGTGGCTGGACTCGTCAAAGGTGTTCGTGATGACTACCGTAATTCAAAAGCAAAGCCTGATGATAAAGGGGATAAAGAAAAGACAAAAGAAGATGCTGATAACCCGAAAGATGCATTAGGAGCGAATTTAGGGACAGATGTTGGTACAACATCTCGTGCAGCTCGTATGTTAAAAGCTGGTCAAATTGGAAGTTCAATTGGTAAAGCGGCTGGTGGACTTGCAGGTATGACAGCAGGAGCTGGTCTTGGACCAGGAGCGATGGTAGCAGGCTCGCAAGTTGGAAGTGCATTAGGTAGTGCTCCTGGTGCAGTGGCTGGTAGAAGTGTTGCTGCAGTCGGCGAAGGAGCTGTAGCTTTAGGAAAACATATTGGTTCCAGTGTAAAGAAGGGTGCGGACACGTATTCAAATCTAAATGGCGAATCTTATCCGGAACTAACTGATGAAGATGTCGCACAGGATTTAGCTACAAAAGACTTTGAAAATTGGAAAGCAGATAATCCTGATTCTGCAGTTGCGAGCCGTTTAAAACAAGCATTCCCTGGTGCGTCCGATGCAGAGATTGCTAAAAAAGTAGCGAAAACAAATACTGATCAAATGTCTCGTTTCTCAAATCAGCGGAAACAAGATTTACAAAATATGAAGAAAACCGCTACACCATATGGAAATGCTAGAGATTTAGTTAACGCTGCAACGAATGCATTCCAAAAGGGGTATGAGGCAGACCATAAAGATACGTTTATGGGGCAGTTACCAGAAAATATGCCAGCGGAAGAGAAAGAGAAACACTGGAACGACCATCTGAACACAAAAGTACAAGGATTTAGAAACCACGCAGAACAGGCGGCAACAAAAGCAGGAGCCATGCCAGTTGATGCGAAGGACAAACAAGGAAATAATCTGTTCGATAAGTCCTATGTGAATAAAGATGCGTTTGCTTCCCGACTTGCATTAGGAAAAGTCGGAAAAGCAGTCGAGGATGTAAAAGGAGAAACGTTAGAAAGTGGCCATCAAAATATGGGACAAGTAGGTGCTCTTGTCGGTGCTTCTACTGCTGCATTTAAGAAAGCGTATAGTGCAGACCATAAGGCTGGATTTATGAAACAATTCCCTGCAGATATGCCGCAACAAGAAAAAGAAGCAGCATGGAATAAACATTTAGGTCAAAAAGTACAAGGATTTAAAGATTATGCACAAAAAGCAGCAGAATCAGCTGGTATTGTACAGCAAAAAGACGGTACAAACTATGCGAATAAAGAAGCTTTCGCTTCTCATTTATCACAAAAGTTACAAAAAGATCCTGGTTTAAATGCTATGGGTGTATCTAGTGCAGTAGGCATTCAGAAGGCAGTCAATGGCGTGAAAACGCACGGTTTGACAAGTGGAACAGGAAGCCAGCAAGCAAAACAAGTAAGTAATGTTGGGAACCTGGTACAAGCCTCTACAGAATCCTTTAAACAAGGCTATGCAGCAGAACAACAGGCAAGCTTTATGAAAAACTTGTCCCCAACTATGTCTCAACCACAAAAAGAGCAAGCTTGGCAGTCGCACCTGAATGAAAAAGGAAATGAATTTAAAGCAGTTGCACAACAAGCGGCAGTACAAGCGGAAGCGATGCCCGTACAGGCAAAAGATACGAGTGGCAAGAGTTTACATAATCAATCATATATTAATAAAGATGCCTTTACTTCGCAATTAACGAAAGGTTTACAAGGCCATGCAAGTCTCGGAACGGTGAGCCAACAAGTAGGTTCTGGAATTACTAGTGCAATTCAAGGTGTTCGTTCACATGGCGTTGCGACAGGTGGCGCAATCAATAAAGCTGTATATGCAGCGACACAAACGCAAGCGAGTATAGCACGTGCAGGAGATCTTTCCGTTGCGGAAATTGAACGCTCTTATGCAGATGCATCAACAAGTATAGCGAATATTGCACAAAGTGCTGGTAAAATGTCTATCCCAACTTCAGCAGTGGGACGTATGACACAGCAAAGTACAAAACTTGGCATGAGTGTAATGGAAGGTGCGAAACACCTTATGCTTGCGGATCGCATTGATACGGTATCAAATGCATACTTTAGTGCCGCGAGTGCTGTACAGCAATCCGGAGGGAATGCTGTACAAAGAGTAATAAGTGGGACCAATGCTGCTGTTAATACATCATTAGGTGGAAATGCAGCAGAGCGCCACTATAATGTGACAAAAGGCTTAAGTTACACCGCAGGTGTGATTGGTGGTGCGGGTGCTTATCAAGCAACTGCACGTATGGTAAGTAAACATAATCCGTATAACAGTGCAGTTCGTACAGAAGCAAAAGAGATTCAGGAAATTCAACAGATGGTACCGACAACAACAGATCATACAGGCGCGCAATCGGTTGTAAAAGGTGCAGTACGTCTTGTGACGACAAATAATAAATCTTGGATTGAAGCAAAAGACGCTAGTGGTATGACGCAAGTTGTATCTCGTTATGGTAGTGGAGATAGCAGTATACGATCTGGACAAGTCGTATATCAGGACTTAAATATTTCAGATGGACAATTAACGCAGTATCGTAATGGTGCGAAAGCATCTCCGGCTTATATACAAGATTCGAGTGGTGGCAAAATCAATATCAATCGCTCGATCAATGTAAATCCAAATCAATTAGTAGGAAACCAAAATCAAAGACCGTTACAACAGAAACCGGTATTTAATGAACCACCACTTACGGTAAATCACAAGGTAGACAATGGTCACTTCTATATGTCTGATTTAGACCAAGGTGGTTATAAAAATGTACAAATGGTTGTAGAAAGAGATCGTAGTTATATGGTTGCGACAACAACAGATGGTACAGTGTCACGTATTTCGCCGTTTGGAAAAGGAGATACGCGCTTACAAGCAAACCAAAGGATTGAAAGAGCTTGTGAAGTGAAAGACAGTAGTATTAAGCCAAGAGAAGAAACCTTAGTAACACATACACAGGATGAAGTTGTTCGTACAGAGACGCATCTGAATTTATCAGAACATGACCCACAAAATCTGATCCCATTTGCGCCAAATCCTCGCTTAGCACAGCGAAGAGGAAGAAATTCTCAAAATGGAAAATATGGTGTGATAAGTCTATGAGTCAAAATCCTAACGATCCAAATGAACAGAAAAAAAGTAATCCTTTAAAAGATGTAGCTTCCCACTTTATTAAGAAAAAAGGGATGCAAGCGCGCGGGAAGATGGCAAAATTGGCAGGAAAAGCAGGAAGGGCGGCAGCGAAAGCTGCTGCCAAAATGCTAAAAGCAGGTATATTAAAAATTGTGGGTGCTGTTGTGGCAGCGGTTGGAGTACCTGCCGCTTTGATTATGGGAGTAATTATTGCTGTGTGTGTGATTTTAGTCTCTTTTGTACCTTTTACCGATGATGAAGGTAAGACAGAGGAACAAGTAAAAAAATATATGGAAGTCTCAATGGCTCTGAATGTGGATTGGAAAGAGGTTGTCGCCTTTGACATGGCGCGATATGATAATGATTTAACTGGTAAAGATCCGCATGATGCTATATCATATTTTTTGGATATCCAATATGAAGAATATACGGAAAAAGAGGTATGCGAGGCAGGACCGAATGGTCCTTGTGAAAAAAAGAAAAAAGAGATGCAAAAAACAAAATCTGAAAGTTACTCCGGACCAGATGTAAAAAAGATATTAGGAGATACAGATTTTAAGAAAAAAATAGATGAGATTAATGCAAGTGGAAGCAAAAAAGTGACAACATCTTCTCATGGGCTAGAGAAAGCGATGGAACTCGCAAAGTTTAGTAAAAGTCAAAAAGAGCGTGCACGTGAGATATTAGAAGCCGGGATGTTAGAAGGTATGTATGGACATCTTGCTCCTACTACTGGTGGATTTATTGGTGGTATGTGTGTAGGTAATGTGAGTCCTGGCGGAGAGCCTGTTAATCTTAATGAAAAAGTTACAGGATATCTTCCTAAGATTAAAGAAATGGCAGAAAAACATGGTGTTGCTCAATATGTTGGTATTCTCGCAGCCCAAATGATGCAGGAGTCAGCTGGAGCGGGAAATGACCCAATGCAAGCATCAGAAGGGCAGTATGGAGATATGAGTTCATCTTGTATAGGTGTAAAAGGAAATGCTCGTGTAGGGTGTATTAAAGATCCCAATATTTCTATAGAAGCAGGTGTACGGGAATTTAAAGATGTACTAGGAAAGGCGAATGGTGACATTGCTCTTGCCTTGCAGTCTTACAATTTTGGTGAAGGTTTTATTAGTTATGCTTTAGCAAAGGGTGGCTATTCAGAAGAAACAGCTATTGAGTTCTCAAGAAGTAAAAATCATTTAAATCCAGATGGTTGTAAGGATCCGAATAACTTCAGGACAAAGGTTAATGCGTGCTACGGGGATTTTACATATGTTTCTAAAGTTTTGAAATATTACAAAGATTTAGGGTGTGTGGCAGATGTATCTGGCGAATGGATTTCGGATAAAGGTTGGAAATGGCCAACAAAATCAGGTCGTATTACAGATACGTTTGATGCTTTTCGTGGTGGAAAACAACATAATGCTGTTGATATTGGGGCCATGACCGCCGGAAAAGCTGGAGACCCCGTATGGTCAATGGAAGTAGGTATTGTAACAGCCCAAACAGGAAATGTAAATGGTGGTGGTCTAGGTGTCTATGTAGACCATGGAAATGGGATTGTATCTCGTTACTTACATTTGAGTAAAATATCAGTTGCACCAGGAACTATGGTGACAAAAGGGCAAATTATTGGGGAAATGGGCGGTTCTAACTTTGATAGAGATACAGGTTTCCTTAATATGAATGGATACGCTGTCCATTTAGATTTCCAAATTCGTATTAATGACCAACCAACAGATCCAATGAAATTCTTTAAGAAAAATGATGATCCAGGGTTATCATCCGGTGGCTCTCCTACAATGACAAATGCTAAACGACAAAAGGTACTGGAAGAAGCGAAAAAATGGCTTGGACAAGGGAAAGTGAGCTATGTATCCGGTGCTAGAAATCCAGCTGCAGGTAGTGCCGATTGCTCTGGATTTACACAATACGTGTTTAAAACCAGTATAGGTGTCCAACTAGGGGATTGGACAGGTGCTCAAATTGGACAGGGAAAACAGGTGCCCGATATCGGTCGTGCACAGCCAGGAGACTTAATTTTCTATGAAAATCCGAACCATGTATCTATTTATTTAGGAAATCAGAAAATGATTCATATTGGTGATAATAAAGGTGTACAAATTACAGGTCTAAACTATACGGCAAGAGGACAACATATGACGCAAGTCCGTAATGTAATAGACTGATTTGGGATGTGAAGATATGAAGAAAATTATGAATGTGTTAGCGAATCTGCCTCGTAAGTACTTAGTTGTAATGGGGATTATAGTGTTAGTAGTAGGCGTTGCGACCTATAATACTATTCATCGTTATATGATGAAATCACAAGTACAAGAGGAAGAGCAGGTAAATCAAGATGAAATCGAGATGCTTGGAGATAAGCCAAAGGGATTTGATACAAAAGAGGAAGAATATATCGCAAAGACAAAAACAGTAGAGGATTTACTACGAAAAATTTCTAATAGTAGTTATGATGTCCCGTATTTGTTTACAAAGGCTGGATTTGGTATTGAACCAATGAAGATGACAAGTAATGAGCGTATGCTGGCTACAGAAGCTGTTCAACGATATTTCCTAAATGGAGATCAGTTTTACAATGCGCGTATTACCAAAATTGACCGTGGAAAAAAAGTAGATACGTTTCATATTGAAGTTTTAATTCAACAGGTAAACTTCTTAGAACCACGACAATTTAAAGTGCAGGTAAACAAATATGCACAAATTGTAACACCAATTGCACAAATTCCACATGGACAAGAAGAAGTACCTGTGGATTAAGAAGAAAGTGAGGGTTGTGGGGAAAAACACAACCCTTTTATAAAAAAATAAAGAGTACCTAGAATTATTTATTGAATATTTATAATTTTCTGATATAATAAAATCATGGTTAAACGAAATTTGTATATAACGCTAAAATGAGATGGATATGGAGGAATACAAATGAGAATGTTAATTGGAACAGCTGCGAATTTTGTTTCGGGGTATTATATAGGACGAAATTCTGGATTATTAGGAACGTTGCTTGGATGGGCTTTTCTGTTGGGTGGTGGCTATCTGTTAATAGAAAATTGGGATAGCATCACAGTATGGATGCATAGTTTGAATATTGTACGAGGGCTAGATGGTTACGAAGATATGAGCAATGGCTTCATTTTCATCTGTTTGGTAGTAAGTGGCTTTATTTTTATCTTGTTGTCCCCGATTTTCGTTATTTTATTAATAGTTTGTTTTGTATTAATGAATATTGTAGCTTGTACACTTGTGTTATTAACATCACCAAGTACATATATAAAGAAGAAAGATAAGGAGAACGAATGGGAATGAGTACAATTCTAGTTTTAGGTGGATCAAATGGAAGAACGTTAGAGAAGTTGGCCAAAAAAAGAGACTGCCAGGTTATTTTCCATGATGGGAAAAATCACGGAGGCGTAAAGAAAACCTTTCGAAGTGTTATAAAAAAATGTGATGTTATTGTCATTCAAAAAGGTGCATGTGGCCATGTATCTATTGATGTAGCAAAAGAGTACGCAAAGAAGTATGATGTCCCACTATTATTTAATCAGGGATTTGGTGGAACGGGTGCGCTTGAAATGGGATTAAAGCATTTGAAGGTTGCATGAGGTTTGATACATATCTATGGAATTATTATTGTTAAATCAATATATAGCATTTAAAAAGAGGGCGGAGGAAGATAGTGTTTAAAGATATATATGTATTATTTCCACCAGAAGGGAAAGAAAGCATCGAATTTCAATTCATTTTAGATATAGAGGGAGAGAAGTTTTACGAATATTATAAGGAAAGTAGAGGATGGAAATAAGAATATGAGTAGTGATATTAGATATAAATCGGGTTTCATCATTTTGATTTATTTTGTTATGACACAATTTGTGGGGATAATAGGTGTACTATTGCTAGCGAAGACAGGTTGGTATGATATTCAGGGAGACCAACAGCAAGCAATTCAAAAACTTCTTGTGCATTGGGAACTAATTGGGTTTTCACTTATGCTGATAATCATCTTTCTTATATATGGTAAAGATTTAATAAACGATCCAAAGTTATCGATTAAATTATCAAGAAATTCATTCATATGGATTTTAGTTGGGATCATATTCGTATTTCTTGCGCAGATGGTTGGTAGTGTGTTAGATAAGAGTGTATTTCAACTAACTTCGCAATCAGCAAATACGTCTAGTACAGTCGCTGCAGCAGCAATATCTCCTGTGGCACTTATTTCAATTGTTCTTCTTGCACCTTTAGTTGAAGAGTTTGTTTTTCGTTATGCGGCCATAGACATTTTAATGTCTAAGTTTAAGCAAACTTGGAGCATACTAATAAGCTCATTGTTCTTTTCTATTATGCATTTTGACTTTCCATTTATATTTGGATATTTTCTAATTGGGCTTGTACTTGCTGTAGTATATGTGCGTACTAATAGGTTACTAGTATCATTTGTTGTTCATGCTAGTATGAACTTAATTGTTGTTATACTCCAGATTTCTTGATGAAAAGCAGCGGATTCGCACATCTTACTAGTGATCTAGTTTTGTATGTTTATGGATTTAAAATTATGATAAGATTAATAAGAATACATTTGAAAATGTGGGTTCAAGTTGCTGTATTGACTGAATTGCACCAAAAAAACCAATTCCATTACACGGGAATTGGTTTTTTGGTGTGTGTTGTTAGCATAATTATTGACGGCCTAAAGGAGATTTGTTTCTTTGTAGTTTAGTATATCTTAAATAAAAAGAAAATTCAAAAACAAAATGATGAATATTTACATATTTTTAAATTACAACACAAAAATGTAAATATATGGTTTATAATAGGTGGTGAAACACTCTCCTATGTTTCTGGTGACTGTATCTTTTATCTGTTTTTGGGGTAGCAAGCACATTTTAACGATTTTATACTCTAAGGGATTCTCAAAACTCAATAACACAATTT
Organism: Bacillus cereus group sp. BfR-BA-01524; assembly: GCF_022662595.1. Classification (NCBI taxonomy): domain Bacteria; kingdom Bacillati; phylum Bacillota; class Bacilli; order Caryophanales; family Bacillaceae; genus Bacillus; species Bacillus cereus group sp. BfR-BA-01524. Next base: position 25,368 of record NZ_JAKUDW010000075.1, read on the forward strand.
GAATTGAGATTAGATGCTTTGCTTAGAGTAGTAAAATCAAGGTTTTTTGATGTCGAAAATTGCTTAGCGTATATTCTCGTTAAAATGTTGGCGGTACCCCAAAAACGGAATGAGTTATGACGAAGTTAAAGCTATTATTGGTAGCGATGGGGAAGTTTTATCAGAGACAGGTCAAGCTGGTGACCAATTCCATACAATTATGTATAAATGGGATGGAGAAAAAGGATTTGGCGCTAATGCGAACTTTATGTTCCAAGAAGGTAAATTACAAAATAAATCTCAATTTGGTTTAAAATAAAAAAAGCACTCATATGAGTGCTTTTTTAAATT
>NZ_JAKUDW010000076.1:0-25455 GCF_022662595.1 Bacillus cereus group sp. BfR-BA-01524
GAATATTCGTATGAGGGGGAAGATTTCGTTAGTAATGAAGATGAGGCACCCTTACCTAAAAAAATTATAGTTTCTACTTATACACCTATTGATAAGTTAGAGGGAGTTATTAAAGAGTTAGAACACAATAAAGAATTACGTAAAACAAACATTGATCGCCTTAATTTACAACACATTGCTACTAGAATTTTGAAACACTGTGTTTTTAAAGGGAAGGAAGATATAAATTCAATATTTGATTACGTAGGATACAAAAATCCAGATTTACACTTAGAGATTAGCCCTCATAAATTAGCACAGGTATCTGAAATGAGAAGGAGGGCAGTTTATCGATTGGTAGAAAACTACGATGCTATATCATATCTGTTTGAGGATAAGTATAAGGAAAATGACTTTACCTATGTAATCGAATCTTACCAAAAGGAGCTAGATTTATTTAAAGAAAGTTTAGAAAAAATAGGCTATAAAGCTCGAGTTAGAGCAAATTTATTGCAAGGTATAGGAGCCTTAGATCGAAGTATAGAAGATAGGCATAGATTTTGGAAATTAAAAGATGTTATTGATGTAGATAGAAAAATGTTTATTTGTAACTTAGAAGTACTTTTTATATTATACAAAATAAAAATTCTTATAAATACCTTAAAGCCATCAAATACTAATTATAAAAAAAGTATGTTTTTACCTATTGATAAGTTCAACCTTTATCATGGAGGAGAAGAGGCGTTTAAAAATGACCTTAAAATACTCGAAGTATGTTCAACTAGTTTTTGGAAAGAACTTTGGATTGGTCCCGAAGATAATAAGCTACCATTATCCATGTTAAGTTCTGGGGAATTAAGTTTATTTCTAAGGATTTTTGATTTATATGACTATGTAGAGCATGAATCAATAATTTTGATTGATGAGCCAGAAACACATTTACATCCAAAATGGATAAAAGGATATGTGAAAATATTAAATGAATTACTGGGGAAAAAAAGGTGTCATGTAATAATAGCTACGCATTCACCACTTATTGTTTCAGATGTGCCGAAGAATAGTATTGTAGCTTTAAAAAACTTTGGAGGATTTATTGAACAGATAAAAATTAGAGAACGAACACTAGGATTGAATTATGATGAGATTCTTTCAGAGGTTTTTGAACTGGATGATGATAAAGGGAACATGATTCATGAATATGCTAAAGTAATAGAAAAAGCACTTGAAAATGATGATTTTGACAAAGCATTAGAAGTATACTCTCAAATGGCAGATAGTGATATAAGATACAAGTTATATTCAAAGTTAAAAGAGTATCAAGAGCAAAAAGGTGAGAGAAATGTATAAATTTCTATTACTTGAAGAAGTAGAGACACGTATAGGAGCATATCATGGATTTGTTCTTGAACTGTTGAAATGTATTAATAATTTACCTAATCTAGAAAGCATTGAACATTTAACAGTTGAGGAAAAGGAAGCAAGGTTTAAGACAGATTTACAGGTTGTTATTGGCGAGCTTAAAACATTAAAAAAGAATAAGACTGTTGCAGTTACTTATCATTCGGTTGTAAAAGTTGCGACAAAGACGGACTTAAAAAAATGTATCACTAAATTAAAATATGAAGAATATAATATTTCTGAAAAATATATGGAACTAACGAAAAACTATGAAAACATCCTTTCTAATTTATATAAAGATTCTACAGAATACTCTACGTCAATGCAGCATTCTTTTACCTACTTATATGAAAAGTTATTGCAGACAAAAGTATTCAATGAGGTAATAGGAAATAAAGATAAGTTGGCAATTAATGAATTTAAAAATTTATTGCTTTTAGATCACAATGTTTGTCCATATTGTGACTGGTATGAGATAGAGGTAGCAGGTGTATCGATAGACCATTTTTTACCAAAATCCAAATTCCCGTTGTTTTCAATATATCCCAAGAATCTAGTTATGTCCTGTCCTACATGTAATGATAGAATTAAAAGAGATCATATTAAATTCCCTATTTTTCATCCTTATTATGATGAAGTAGCTAATTATTTTAAGTTCAAATTGGTTAATGAAGAAATAAAAATTTCTTTTGTTAAGGGAATTAATTCATTAGATAAAGAAAAGGCAAAAAATTTCCTTTCCCTATTTAAGATCGAAACGCGTTTTAATGAGAATGGAATGGCGAAGAAATTAGAGGATTTTTACACAGATATTCGAAATGATGTTTATACTGATTTGAAAGATGAGAAGGTAACCCTAGAGGATATAAAACTAAGGATTATTAGCGAGTTTAATAAACAAGTTGATAGATTGATTAAAAAGAAAAGAAAATCTGCTTTAACAAAACTAAAACTAGATTATCTAGAACAGATTAATAATCCTAAAGAGATTGATTTTGTTTCAGGAATGATTAATTTTGATATTAAGAATTTTCAAGAAGGAGATTAATAAGGACTAATCTAGATATGAGCTGATTACTAAATTAAGAGATAAAAAGTTAATTTCAAAAAAAATAACAATCTTGGCATGTTATAAAAGAGCCATGGTAAAATGGCCCTTTTATATGTAATGTCTATGCTTGTTGGGAGAATTTATTCGTTGCTAAAATACTAAAAAAGCACATTAATACACCAGATACAGCTGCTTTTTCATCAAAGAAAAGTGCTGAAAAAAATAAAGAAAATAGAAATAACATAGATAAGATTTCTTTTTTTGCATTTTTAAAATTTGTTAACATATTGAGTTCCTCCGATTACGAATTTTTTGTAAAAACTTTTGACTTGTATCAGTAGTGCATTATACTCATTTTGGGGCTAGCTTTTAATAGTAAAATATTATTTATTAAAATATTTTTTGAAAATGTTGATATCAAAATCTAAAATGTGTAATATATAGTTATATTGTTAGTTTATTTGATTCCGTTTATTCCCACACCTTTTTTTGTGTTGTGGTTGAGTTGTAGAAGCAAGTTGCGTCTTGTTTCATTTGTGAAAGGGCTTCTTTGAGCCGATTAGTGTATATATAGCTTATTTTGCTATACACATTATTAATCGACTTGAAGAAGCCCTTTTTGTGTTGTTTTCAAGTATGCAGGCGAGGTTATTTATTATTCATAAAATAACAAATTAAACAGTAGAGGAGATAGTAAAATGAAAAAAGATTGTAGACACTTAAAACTAGTACCAACAGTAGAGGAACATAAAACGCGAATGGAAAAAAATCAGAAGTTATATGCTGCACCAGCAATGTCATCTGAATCCAGAGCAAGAGTAAATCAAATGAGAGGGTGTTTTGAAGCAGAAATTATATTACCAGATGGTAAATTTCAATATTTCAAGCCACATGCTCTTAATGAAAAAGAAGCCACTCAAGAAATCGCGTTATATATTGAAGGGATTCAGGAAATGAAGGTAGGCTATGTCATCTTATGGCGCTTTGTTGGGCAACAAAGTTTTTATAGTGGTACTAAGATCGTAGCCGAACCAAAGTTACGTAAATTTATTCGTAAGCTAAAAGATTACTTTTTTGATTATGAAGAAGTGGTTTATGAAACTGAAAAATAAGTAGGATAGGGGATATAAGCATGAAAAAAGATAACATTTGGACATTATTAGATGATCCAAAAGAGCAGGAAACAAGGAGGCCATCTCAAGAACCGGATGATATATTCGCTGGTTTGGATGAGCTAACGGAGATTACAGATGAAGAACTACCATTCTAATTATGTCGAGGTAGTGTATAGAGGGTAAAAGGAAGAACTGAGTGATGTTTATACTTGGATCTTCCTTTTTTTATTGCAAAAAAAGAACTCGGAGGAAAATATTATGAGAATAGGAAATGATTTAGCGGCGGGATTTTATCCAACACCACTAACAGAAGGGAAACACTTAGTACAACTATTACAAATGGAATCACAGCGAGCTTATGCTTGCTTTGATCCATATTGTGGAGAAGGTACAATTTTACGAAGTTTTGCAGATGAGGTGAGACAGGTTGGCATACAACTTGATACATATGGTGTGGAAGTAGATGCAAACCGATATAACAAAGCAAAAGAGCAATTAGATGTTGTGGTACGCTCGAGCTTTGAAAGCATGATGATTAGTCATGACTATTTTCCACTTATCTTTTTAAATCCACCTTATAATACGGAGCTTCGTACAAATAATGAAAAAACAGAGAAAATGGAGTTCAACTTCCTAAAACGTGCTCATCATTATTTAGCAGAAGGTGGGATTATGGTATATGTGATTCCATATGACAGATTTTTTAGAGATGATATCAGTTATTTCTTAGCTAAGAATTATGAGGAAATAGGCTTAATGCGTTTTGGCGATGAAAATGAAGAATTTGAGCAATTTAAGCAATGTGTTTTTATTGGCCGTAAGCGTGCAGCTACGAAGAATGATACATATTTCAATGATCGATTTGCTAATTTTTGCGAAAATATGTCTGACCTTTCTTTCGTCAAAAAACATGTAAATACATTAGCAGAAATGGTAAATCGTAAGGACTGGGCTATACCAGAATTGCGTCATCAAAACAAACTTATTTTTACATCACGAGTGGATTATAAAAGTGCTTATGAAGGAGTTGGGAAATCGGAAGGTATCTCGTCGTTCAAAAAGCGTTTAAATAGAGGGAATGGTTACTCACTTCAATGTGAGAAAACAGCTGCTGAAAGAGCGAAAATGCCAATTGCTTCCGGACAACTAGGACTTTTGCTGATAACAGGTGTGGCAGATGGTTTGCTTGGTGAAGGTGATACACTCCATGCAGTTCGTGGATCTGAAAATGTGTATTATGAAAATTCATTTGAGCATTTGGAAAAAACAACGAAAGAAGTTGTATTACAAAAACGTCGCGCGAAATTTATCATCGCAACGCCAAAAGGTGAAGTCAAAGAACTTGTCTAGGAAAGGAAGAGAGAGATGTCTGTACTGTTAGGGTTAGGAGCACTTTACATTGTATGGGAGTTTAGCAATCGTATAGTTCGTATTGCTATTGTGCTTACAGTCATGTGCTTATGTGCATCTCAATTTAGTGCAGGTACACATTTGGTAGTACTAGAACAATTCTCTGTGTTTCAAGGTGCAGGTGATATGCTACATGCGGCTGAACAATCATTACCAGAGTGGAAACGGTTTATAGATTTTTAAACAATAAATTGAATGAGTAGGACATGAAACGTATCGAATAAGATGCGTTTTTTATTTTAGGAGGGAAACTTATGTTACAAGAAATAATTAAACAAGATACATTTGACCAGGAACAAACACCAGCGATGTTGCAATTGGAGACAGCCGCTGCCTCACATACAGCTTTTTGTTTTGCAATGGCAGTAAATCGTCATCATCAAATCCAATTTGCAGTACTAGGTGCGAATGATAGTACATTAAAGTCATTCCGTGCTGCCATATCAATAGGAACTAGTCGTTTGTATTTTGGAGAAGGAAAAAAAGAAGAATTACATTACATATTAGATAAAAAAGTGAATGTAAATTCAAAAGGTCAGTTTGAATTTATTAACACACAAACAGTAAATAAGAAGAAGGCGATTATTGCATTTTCTAGAGAATTAGAAGAAAAGTATATTGTTGCAATTGACGAAGCGCCAGAGATACAAGTAAGGGATTTCCTAATGGCTCCTCCGTATGGTTTACCAATCTTAGAAGAATGGGCGAAGCCAATTTATGAGGAGATGCTAACAAGAAATCTATTACAACCGTTAGAGGTGTATTTTGATAAGAATGAATTTTCTTCTTTAACGATTGCGCAAGTCTTACTAAAGGAAAAGGATTGTAAGGAGTTTTTATCAGAAATGATTCGCTCTAAGAAATGTCAATTCCCGCAAGAAGGTACAGGTGAAAAAACCAATGAAATTAATGATTTAAATGAATACCTATTGGAATATTCGCCTGTCATGCTTGATAAGGTTACAAAGTTGGATGAGCCCTTACATCAACCGATGAAAGATCAGGCATTATCTCATTTTGATACATATCAAAGACCATTATTCCCTGTACAAGCACATGTTGCAACAGGTGTAGCAAAAGCTTTACAAGTACAAAAGGGAATCATCTTGCAGGGGGAAATGAGCACGGGCAAGAGCGCAATGATGACAGCTGCAGTAGATGGCTATTTTCATTTAAAAGGGCAAAAAGGATATCGTACATGCGTATTTGTTCCACCAACTCTTACTGAGAAGTGGGCAAAAGAAGAAATACGACACTTATTACCAGACGCAGAGATCCACCTTATTAAACGAACTGAGGATCTTATTCGTATTCATCAAGCTTGGATTCAGGCCGGGAGACCCAAGCCACAAAAACCAACCTTCTTTGTCATTAGTTTTACAACGATGCGAGGGGATTCTATTAAACAGATGCCATTACCTTATAAGCAAATTGCACTTTCCAAAAAATCGGAGCAAGAGGTGCAAAGATATTATAAGAATGGCTACTACTGTCCAGATTGTGGTGCTAAGTTGCGTAAAAAAACATCTTCTATCATGGTTCAACAGGCCAATGGTGAACAAAAAGAAGTATGTCAATATAAAGATTTTACAGCTAGTGACTTAGATACTAAAACGAATAAAAATAGTGTATGTGCTGATTGTAATTCAAATATTTGGAGCCCAAAAGTAAAAACAAAATATGCAAGTTTTAAAGAGTGGACAAAATATGAGGAACAATTAGTGCAGGCAATTAAAGAGGGAAATAAACCTTTACAAAAACAACTAGAGTTAGAGAATCGTGTAAAACCATATGACGCAAAACATTCAGGAAGAGCGTATAGAAAAGTAGCTACTGTTGAGTATATTCGTAGAAAAATGAAGCATTTCTTTGACGTTCTTATTGCTGATGAGATACATGAGCTGAAAAGTGAATCTGCACAAGGAACTGCTTTAGGAAGTTTAGCAAAGGTTTGTAAGAAGTTTGTAGGTGGTACGGGGACTCTATTTGGCGGAAAGGCAAGCGACGTATTTTATACGTTATGGCGCTTATATCCTCAAAAAATGGTGAAGAGTGGGTTTAAATATAGCTCTCTAATGGAATGGAATGAAACCTACGGAAACATCGAGAGAACGTATTACCATGATGGTGAAGTTGTATCCAATGTAGCTTTGCGTGGTGCACAGGGTATGCTAGATAAAACAAAAGTTGTTCCTGGTATTTCACCATATGTGTTTACCAAATTCTTAATGGATACAACGATTAATGTACGCTTAAAAGATGTATGGCCAAATCCAGTCGAACTTATTAATGTACCTACGATTCTTGTAGATATGTCAGAAGAGCAAAAACAAGCCTACGAGCATATGAAAGAGTCATTTGAAAGAGCGATTGAAGCAGCAAAAGGTACACCAGATGTCGGCAAATTATGGCTTTCTTATATTCGTACAGGAAATGCATATCCAGATAATATGAACCATTATCCTAACTATTACTTAGATGGGAATAAAAAAGATGTTGTTTGGTCCAATACAGAATACAGATTCGATGAGGATTGTATACAGCCTAAAGAGAGGAAGTTGCAAGAAATATTGCGCACTGAAATTTCTGAAGGCCGTCCAACGATTATTTATGTATCTGATACAGGATCTACAGTAAAAGAACGAGACATTCAACCCCGTTTGAAGAAGGTTGCAGAGCAAGTACCTGGTGCGAAAGTATCTATTCTTCGCACGAATACAGTTACTCCGCCAAAGCGCAGTGCATGGTTAAAAGAGCAAGTGAATAGTGGTGTAAATGTAATTATCTGTTCGCAGGAATTGGTGAAAGTTGGTCTGGATTTATTGGCAACACCAACGCTCATTTTCTACCAGCTTTCATTTAGCTTATTTACGTTAAACCAAGCCGCAAGAAGACACTGGCGTATTGGACAAACTAAGCAATGTAGAACCTTTTATCTGGGCTACAAAGAAACATTCCAAGCTCAGATGGCACAGTTAATTGCTCAGAAGAATAAAGCTGCTGAAGCAATGAATGGTGATGCAACAAGCGATGGTCTGAATGCAATGCTTGGTGATACAGGGGATCTACAGTCTCTATTAATTCAAAACATTAAGAGCGGAAATCAATTAAAGGGTTCGACAGAAGAATGGACAAAAGCAGCATCGGAAGAATCTAAGCGAGTACTTGCAAACATCGGTAATGTCATTACGCCTGTATTTGAATCAATTGAAATTCAATTTACGAATTGGATAGAGAAATTACCAGAAACGATGGACGTAGCATTTATGAAAGAGGCTCAATTTGTACAAAGAGCAGTTGAATATATTAAAAAAGAGCAAGTACCTGGAGTTCGAGTGAAGCAGAATGTACTTCAAATAGATGAAGAAATAGAAGATGTCATTCGAGCTTTAACAACACTGAATACTGATAAGAGTATGCTTGTGCAAAAACAGGATATCACATTCTGGGATTCAGTTATTGTAGAAGTGGATTCTTCTAAAAAGAAAGGGAAACGAAAAAACAAAGTAATCGATGGACAGTTTGAGTTCGATTTATTTGGATGATCGAGAGGGGAATATTATGTTTACTAAAATTTTAATTGGTCTATTTTGTTATGTGTTTTTGGTAGTTCGTAATTCAAAGAAAAAATTTCTAATAGAAGAAGCCAAGAAAAAAGAAATGGAAAATAAACCGGTGGAACGCCCTGTTTATTGGTGCCCAAGAGAAAACAAGCCTATTGGAAGGGAACAAGAGCGTGTTACTGTTCCAACAAAAGAAATCACCTTAGAAAAGGATGTAGCAAGTATATATGATTTAGTTGCTACATCTGTTCATAAGAATCTGGGTGAGGAAGAGAGTAACAGGTTAAAACATGAGGATATAGAAGTAGTGGAGTATGCTGAAGATTTTCATCATACTCCCACTCCTGAGGCTGTTTATGATATTCCTTTTCCAAGTGATGAGGATATACCAGTGGAATTATTAGAATATGAGGACATGTATTCACAACAAGAATATGTTTCAATTCCACCGGAAACGGAACACGATTTTCCTGTTCAACAAGGAGTAGCTGATGTTGAAGATATGGATTTTGTGAGGTGGACTGCAAAAGTAATAGAACAAGAACAAGGACTGACACGTGTCATAAATATGTCTAATAAGAAGCGTTATTGGATTCATACAGAGGGAGAGATATTACCGAAAAATCAATTACTGTATATGGAATTAGAGGTCGATTCACCTTATTCTTATACACTAGTTGAATGGAGTAATAGACAACTAGGAAATATATAAATCTATTTCCTAGTTGTATTTTCTTAGTTAAATAGCATGAAATATAGCATTTTCTCACTCATTTGTACAAGAATAAAACATTTTTTTATTTTTGTACAAATGAGTGGGACAGAATGATTCACCATATAAGGATATTCGACTATAATGAGACATTGTACGTCATTGTAATATTAAAATGTTTTGAGATTTAAGTGATTAACAGTCTTAAAACAGGAGAATTGAGAACTCTTCGTAATATTACAATGCTTAAAATAGATTAAATCCAAACATGAGGATTATATGAAGTAAAAAATATTTTTGAGTTAAAAAAATAACAATTTTGAAAGGTGAATGTAAATGAATATTAATTCCCTAAGTAACAATGTAGTAGAAAAATTAGAACAAACGGTGCGCTATGAAAAGAAACAAGTCCAGGTATTACGTGTAAGTAAAAGTAGTTCTAATATACACGCTTACATGATTTTTCCGGAATTCTCAGAGGTTAAAATTTTAAATACCGAACTGGATGAATATATAGAAAACCTGTCAACAAGCGTGAAGTATGTCATTGATCGCAAGTTGAGTCAACAAGAAATTGAAAAACAAAATCATTCTTTCATTATGACGTGTGAAGTCGAGGAAGATGGTGTGATAGATGATGAAACGATTCATTTTAATACGACGTATGTAAAACCACCAACAATTGCAAATAAAGTATTTAAGTTGGTATGTGGATTAGGGAATCGCTTAGATAGCTTAAAAGAATTACATATTACAGTATTAAATAATAATATTAACCGAATTGAAATTGAGTTTTACAATGAAAATGAAACATATGTGGCAGTAGAAAAAGAAGAAATTGCAAATGCAATTATGGGGGCATATACAAAAGCAAATATCTATTATGCAGCAGATCTTTATTATGCAGCAGAAGGAAATGAAATCAAATTAAAGAGCATCAAACCAAAATTAGCGGGTGATGTGTGATGAAACGAGAAAAAGGAATGATAGGAGTCTTATGCACGCTTGTTTTGATGGTTTTATTACTTGTACCCTTACAAGCAGCTCAAGCTTCTGTAAAAGTAGATTTTAATGAATTAAAAGGAAATGATGTTTCGTCATCATTTAAAGATGGACTAAACAATCGAACGAAAACAACAGAGAAAGATGATTCGTTTGGATCATCAATCATACAAAAGATTGAAGGATTGTATGCGCCGGCTTTTAAAGTAGGAGTTAATATCTTTTCTATTTCATTCGTATTAGGCGTTATTGTCATGGTTATGGCGTTAATAACAAAGAATGGTCAATGGATGAAGTGGGCAACCGGAAGTATGATTTTCTCATTTATCAGTATGATGTCGATGAGACTAAGTGTATACTTCTTGTTTAGTTCCGATGTATTTTCATTTATGAACATCTTTACGGATTTTTTAAACCTGTTTAAAGCAACAGCACTTATTTTCACACCCTTTATGTTAATCGCAGGTATTCGTTTAAGAAGAATTCATGAGAGTACGAAACAGCCAGAATATTACCGTTGGGCAAATCGTGTCATAACGGGTTCTTGTTTGCTGTGTATGTTAGCCGTACTCGCTCCATGGCTATTCGCTAATATGTAAAGAACTATATATAAAGATAGAAAAGGTACTGAATCTACATTCAGTACCTTTTATCTACCCATTAGGTTCTTTCTTTCATATTCTTCAAATACTTCTTCTGAAATTGGCGATAGTATGCCGCTCAAATACACAGCGGTATATAAAAAGTATTGCTCATCCCTTGTTTTAATTGTATGAGTACCGTGTTCCTCATTGTTTGGAATAATTCGTTCAATTTTGAGTTGTTTTTTATCACAAATGATCTCTTGTACTCTATATAAATTATGTATCGGTAAACGATCAATATACAAACAAAGGTACTCTAGTAGAAGTAGAATAACAGTCATTTGTAGAATGAAAGCAATTTTTAATAGGGTTGGTATGGATGCAAATAATACTAGAAATATAGAGACCAAGAAGATATTTAACTTTGAAAACCATTTTTCGTGTTGATTTAAAGAAATAATACTTTTCTTATTCTGAAACACCTGGAATCTCGTTATAAGAAAAATAATTACAAAGATTCCTTCATAACTAAACCAGGTTTTCCACTCCGTATTAGTAAGTTCTAGCAATATATATATGATACCGGTAGATACGATCAGTGGTACCAGATGTACCAAACTAAATAGTATGGTATGTTCTAACATTCTTTTCTTGTAGATACGATTAGTAATTGAATCCAAGTTTCTTAACTCCTTCTGCAATTTTCATGATGACACCACCAATAAGAAGATAGTATTCGCCAATTCCTTTTTTATTTACGTACCAACACATATAGTGTCGGATACCTTCTTTTGCACCATGGTCATGTAAAGGAAAAGGAGATGCGTATTTTTCAGATGACATATTATTATCACCGAAAGGAACCTGTTCTGCAAGTGCAAAACGTTTCTTCGAATCATTTATAATCCAACAACCATAGTTTACTGATTCATACCATATTGCGTCTTTATGAATTGGATCAATAGAAGGTTGTGCTGGATAGCTTTCAGCTAGTATTTGTGCTTTCTCTTCACGAAGTTGCTGATGTATGTGTGAATTCAATGGATCTTCCGTCCCGATTTCATAGGTTTCCTCAAAGTTACGACACTCATAAGGGACAAGGGGATTATTTGAATCAGCTGCTAATTGTAGACTGCAAGAATCTGATTTTGAAAGATAATATACACAGTTTTTGCAAGTGAAAAAGTCTGAAAAAGCTGAATCTGTTTCTTGTTCTGTTACGGTATTATCTACTACAAGTTTTAACATGTCTATCACAATCCTTTTTAGGCTAGTTCGTAAATTAATATAGACGTATCATATCATGCTTATAAACAAGTGTAAATATTTTCCAAATAAAAATAACCTTATTAATTTTGAAAGGACTGTTTGTATTGAATAGAAATCGAGAATATATTGCTTTGCGAAATTCTATATTAATAGGCTGGTTACTGACATGCTTCGTAATAGGCCTATCTATCTATTTTTCTTCTGTTGTTTATTTATTAATCGGATGTTTCATTCTATCGTTAAAATACGGATTAATGGGTACCGTGAAAAATGTGGAAAAACGTTTGCCTACCTGGGCCAACTTTGGCGTCATTGAAAAACCAGTAAATAGAAGAGTAACCAGACCTTTTCAGTTTCGAGGTGGGCTCCTTGTTTCATTAGCATTAGGATTCGTAGAGATGGTGATAAAAGGCTTATGTATCTCATATTTTATTTTAGGATTAGAAACGCATGTATATCGTTTAATGCGCAGAAACGCAAGGGTGTAAAAAGGAGGACTCTATTATGAAAGTATTGATATTTGAATTGATTCTTATTGCGGTTCTAATACCGTTGAATAGTGTTGTGAAAAAACATGTACCAAAATGGAAAGGAAAAGCTGGAGAGAAATTAGTAAAACGTATATTGAGCAAGTTGAATTCTGAAAGTTATTGCGTGTTACATGATGTTACGGTTTATACGGAGTATGGTGATACAACACAAATTGACCATATTGTTATCGCGGAAACCGGTGTATTTGTTGTAGAGACGAAGAACTATGAGGGATGGATCTATGGAAGTGAGAAAGCAGCAAGATGGACACAAGGTATCTTTAGAAAGAAACACTCTTTTCAAAATCCATTTCGACAAAACTATAAACATATAAAAGCAATTGAATGGGTGATGGAACAACAGCTGCCGTGTATTTCGATTGCAGTATTCCATCCAAAATGCAGTCTAAAAAGGGTACATGTTCATTCTAAAGATAAACATGTCCTGTATTATAACGATCTACAAAAATGTATTGAATCATATACTGATGTGCAACTAGCAAATGACGAAATCCAGCATATTTATCAAACAATATCGCGAGCGAACATGACGGATAAAGATATTGAAAAGAAACATGTGAAGTATTTACAGAATAAGTTTGCTAAACAATAAGAAATGGAGAGATATATGTTATATGTAATAGGGTTTATTGTAATCTCTGTAGTAGCTATTCGTCTTAACATGAAGTATTACAAGCTAAAAGGAGATCCGAAAGATTTTATGAAAAAAACAAATCAGTAGGTGGATGTTAATTCAAAAGAAAAGGATACATTTTTTATAAAGATGTATCCTTTTCTTTAATTATTCTTAGTCCAATAATTTCGCCAAAAGTATATTTAAATCAAAAAAATGATAGAATTTCAGACTATATTTTAAAGTAAGTTAATTTTGAGGATTTATCTTTTAAGAATATTTAATTTGTTAATAACCACAAGCCTGGATAAATTCTTTTATTCTATTCTCAATACCGCCTAGATAGATGTACCTTTCGGGTAGAAATTTCGTTTCATCAAAAGTATCATCTTCCTCAAAGATTAAAGGTAGTTTATCACTCTTTGCGAGTTCAATTAAGTGTAATGGCGATAATCTATAAATATTCAAACCGAACTCTTTAAAAGTATAAGTACCAAGTTCTAGACAAGCTTTCATATGCTTAGAAAATTGACCGTCTATATGATTATCGCTAATAGCTTTCATGGAATTAACAACTCTTTCTTCAAATTGCTTCTGACTAGGTAATCCATTAATCTGTAGTATTTTTTCTATATCAAATTCCCCATCTTTGCTCATTATATCTTCATTAGACAATTGAATGTTACGTACAAGTCTGTAAAAGATATAACTTGGATCATTTGTGTTTATAAGTGCCTTTTTTGTATCTTTTTCTAAATTGAAATAGTTACCATGTTTCAACATAGGGACATACTCTTTTGGAAAATTTAAACTTATTAAAGCTAATAATTTTGATAATCGAAGTCCTGTATAAATATCACTAATGTTTAATAAACCAGAAACAAGGTGTGCTGCAGTTGAATATGTAAGTAAATCAGAGTTATATAGCCAATCATAACTACTGCGTATAAATTCATGTGATGCTACCTGTCTCTCGTCATTATCACTTAGTTTTAACATGGCCTGTGAATGCATAGTAACCTCTGTGGCCATTGCACTAGTTTCCCAAAGCGATTCAACTGACAGAGGGATTCTCCCTATAAACTGCTTTCGATAGAAAAACTTACTGAAAATGATTGGCTTTGTCTTATCTGTTTCCCCATTTATATTATATCTACAACCAATGGATGTTCCAAACTCCCAATCTTTTTCATTACCTCCTCTAGCCTTTAAGCCGGATAATTCCTTATAAAAATCTTCAAATTTAAGACTTCGTATCTGTTTATTCATTTTTATCATATGATGGTAATCTTTTTCTGTACCATGCATAATTGCGTTAAATGACTTGCAAGTAGATTCTAGTAGCTTTTGTCCGTGAAGTGTTGAGAGATGGTCTATATAATGAGCAATTTCATGAACGAGTACCCTTGTTTTATTAATTATGCTTAAATCATAAGGATTTTGAAGAATATTATCGAAATCTTTACGATTGATACTGGAATATACTATTGATTGACTTATTGGATCATAATATGCCTCTGTTGTTACATTAGGAAACAAAAATAACTTATCTTTTTTTAATTTTGTTATCAATAAAATCATCCCCATTTTATTTTTTAATTTACCATATGAGTATATCTTAATTTATCTTATTTATTAATTTTAAAATACAATAAGTGAAATACCAATATTATAATATAAGATTAAAATGAATATTGAAGTAGGGAGCCTAAAGTTATGGATCTATTATCATTTATGAGAAAGAATATAAAAAAGATGAATAGGAGAGAAACAAAGTTATTGGGTAATTTTCAATTCAAGGTAGATACTTGGGAAAATGATAGGGACTCTAGTAATCCGAATAATAATGGAGTTGTATATGGGGTGGCTTGTGAGTTAGATAAAAAGCAAAAGGAAATTTTAATTAAGGAGGCTAAAGAATTGGGTGGATTAGGAGAAAACAATCTTGAAATCAAACCCATCAAAGAAAACTACTATGTGTTATATTGGGGAGAAAGTGATATTATTTATGGAAGAGGAATGGCTCATGTAAATGGGCATAAAGGTAATAGTAACTTACACCTAAATTGCTATAAATGTTTAGAGAATCATAATATGATTTACGCATATATTTTTGTTGAGGATTGCAACTTCATAGAAGAAAAGTTAAAAGAACAGTTTCCTCCTCTTTTAAAGACTTTTAGAGGTTAAATATTGATAGTGAATGAATTAGATATCTAAATCATGTAGGAGTACCGTCAGCATTTTGGAAAAACCCCATGCTAAGAGTATGCAAGATTTTATACAGTTTTTCAGCTAAGTCAGTAACAAATGGGAACCTTAAAATCTACGTCAGAATAGGATTATAGAAAAAGGGCATAAACTTCAAGTCTGTGATTTTGAGTTGCTGGAATCTAAAACAAAGAAAACTGCTCTACACACAGAAAGCTCAATTCTTACTTTCATGGAAACGGCTGGCCATAAAATTGATGATGAACATTTAAAAGAGCTGATGAAAGGAAAGCGAATTGGAACCGTAGCAACGGAAGCTGCTTTTATTCCAGCTTTACATGAGAAGAATTTTATAGACATTGATAAAGGGAAAATTATTACAACTCCAATTGGCCGTGCCTTTATTGAACAATTTCCCGTTCAACAAATTAAAGATCCACTGTACACAGCAGAAATGGAAGGAATGATATACCGTATTGAAAAGAATGAAATGAGTTATGAGAACTTCATTGCACAAACAAATACGTTTATACAAAAAATAACGCAAGAGATTATAAGAATTCCTGACACAGTTTCGTACAATCTAATAGAGACTTGGAAGCAACAAATAGAAGTATGCCAATGCCTTTGTGGAAATGGAATAATTTTAGATAGAGGAAAGTTTTTCGGGTGCAGCAATCATCCGAACTGTAACATTGGCTTGCCTAAGAAAATTAAAGACAAAACAATTCCTGCAGTGCAAGTAAAAAAACTGTTTGAAGAGAACAAAACGGACGTTATAAAAGGATTTAAATCTAATGGCAAAGAGTTTTCTGCTTATCTAGCATTTATAAATGGTGAAGTAAGCTTTAATTTGCCTACAGTTGAAGAATTATCGCTAGGTCAGTGTCCAAAGTGTCAAAATGGACACATTTTAAACCGTGATACGTTTTTTGGGTGTTCAGAATATCAAAGCGGATGTAATTTTGCGATATCAGCTAAAATTAAAGAAAAGAAATTATCTGATAGCCAGATTAAGAAATTATTGAAGAATCGCGTTACTGACTTCATTCATGGTTTTAAAGGAGAGTACGGAGAATTCACTGCAGCTATCCGATTAAAAGAAGATATTAGCATTTGTTTTGAACGTCCAACAACGGATGATCGTACTATAGGGGAAATGTCCTTTGTGCCAAGGAAGGGTAATTGTAGGGAAAACCACTTATTTATGTGAGCATTATAAAAAGCCTTGCGAATTCATTGTGTCTGGAACCATTTTGAAAAAGAAAATAACTAGCGCGCAAGTAAAAAAGTTATTAGAGAAGAATATGACTGATACAATCTCAGGATTTGAAAGTAAGAAAACCGGAGAAAAATTCGATGCAAAATTAACCTATGATGTACAAAAACAACGTATTACATTTATAACGAATAAAAAGAAGTAATATCGCAAAATCTTAAATTTCATATATAAAATTAATAAGAACTATGATATGATGAAAGTAACAAAATACTTCTAAAACTATCTTGCAAAAGGACACACCTACGCATACATATGCCATAGGTGTGTCCTTTTTTATGTATTTTTAAGATTTCAAGACTCAAAAGGGGGATATATATTGTGTACCAGTAATATAGCGTCTGATAAGGTATCTTTTGAAAAATTGAAAAGTCAGGAAAAGTATGAAGAAAGTATGGTGTCAATATGCCCGCAGTGTAAGGAACGGTCATATAGTGCACTTTATAATGATCATCCAAAATGGATACAATTTTGCCTATGTTGTAATTATCGAGAAGTAAATACTATGAATAGTCCGTTTGTTTATTAGAAACAGCTATTTACGTATTTTAAGTAGGAGGAAGAAATTTCGATATGAAAATATGGATTAAAGCTATTTGTATAACAGCATTCGTAATTAAAATGTCAGCATGCAGCAGTTCCGTGCAAACAAAAAATGATTCGAGACCTGCCCAAGCAGTACAAAATGGAATACAACCGCACGTAGAAGGAAAAAGTATTGTTGATATTCCAGAAGCTTATAATGGGAAATTAAAAGGCTTAGAGACCGTTAAAGGGAAGGTATTACACATTAAAGACGGAGATACGATAGACGTAAACGTAAAAGGACAGAAACAGACGGTAAGGTTACTTTTATTAGATAGCCCTGAGTCTGTATCTCAGAAAATCCCACCACAAAAGATGGGAAAAGAAGCTTCTTCCTTTTTAAAGAAACAGCTAGATGGGGAAAGTGTAACCTTGGTTTATGATCAAGGACTAAAAGAAGACAAGTACGGTAGGAAATTGGCTTATGTATTTTGTAATGGTATACACATCAATGAATTAATTGCCAAGTCGGGTTATGGGATTATAGCCTATATTTCTAAACCTAATACTACATTACTACCCGAAATGCTAGAGGCAGAAAAAGAAGCAAAAGAATCAATGGTTGGAGTGTGGAGCATTAAAGGGTTTGTAAATGAAAAGAAACGGCATTATAACCGTAATGATGCAGCTTAGCACCCTAATCCATTGCAATACAAATATTTGTGCAAAATGGAGGTTTTTTAAATGGATGAAAACAAAAGAAATATGCTCTTATCCTTTGTCATTTCAATTTTATTTATTTTCGCAAGCCTATTACCATTTAGTAATAATGAATATGTGTATGTTATCTCCAAAATTGGTGCTGCAGCTGGTGTAATAAATATTGTGATGATGAGCGTTTTCTTGTATTTTCAAAGCAAAAAAACGGGACATTTATTAAATTAGTAAATTAAAACTTAATAGTTTTCCTTACTCATATCTTTTTAAGCTTGGTAAAGAAAATCGAAAAGAAGTGTGAAAGGTGAGTCAAGTACCTGGATTTTTGAAGTTTGTTTTAGCGAAAGAAAGACGGTATGTATATTTAGTTGTAGCAGAAAAGAAAAACAAAAAAGTACATACACACATGGTATATAGATTTGATCCGCTAGAAAAATCATTAGAAACCATGTACGAAATGCTTGGTGATTTTGAAAATCTTTTCCCTCTAGAATTAAAAGAGAGGGGATACGACTGGGAAGATATCAATGATTGGATACTTTCTATTGAAACAGGGTACTCGAAACAAGGAAATAAACTAGTCATATATTAGTAAATGTTTTGTATTTTAAAAAATAGGTGAGGCGAAAATAAGATGTTGATCATTCAAAAGTATCACATTGTAATTGCTTGGACGATAGCTACTAGTGCAATGTTAATTAGTTTGTTTTTTAGTGAATGGATGAAGCTGCCGCCATGTGATTTGTGCTGGTACCAAAGAATGTCCATGTATCCATTAGTATTAATATTGGGGATAGGGATATATTGAAAAGATTCGCACGTAAGCACGTATGCATTTCCATTTGCGTGTATCGGTTTAATATTAGCTGTATATCAAATTACAATTCAAGCGTTTCCTACTAGTGAGATGCAGATTTGTTCAGTAGGAGTTTCTTGCACAAAAGATTACTTAAATTTATTCGGTTTCATCTCGATACCTATGCTATCTTTTGTTGGGTTTTTAGCCATCATAATACTTCTATATATTAAATCTGATAGGGAGACAAAAGAACAAACAACATAGTGGTTATGAACAATGTATTCAAGTAACCACAACATATTTAAAAATAGATAATTAAAATAAAAAATAATTATAAAAGGAGAAATTAAAATGACAACAATGCAAGTAAGTAATGACATGTACAAAATCCCAGAGGCGGATGTAGAATTATTAAAGATTATGGCCCATCCAGTTAGATTACAGATCGTGAAAGAACTAGAACGTCGCAAAGTATGTAATGTAACAGAGTTAACAGATCTATTAAAAGTACCGCAATCAACCGTATCTCAGCATTTATCTAAGATGCGAGGCAAGATTCTTCGTTCAGAAAGAAGAGGGCTAGAGATGTACTATCACATTGCAAATTCTAAAGCATGCCAGATTGTTAGTGTGTTAGGTCTATAAAAATACAAAATTTAAGTGGTGGTATGAAGTAAAGAGTTCATTACCTAGAAGGAACAAAGTGAAAAGTAATTAAAATGAAGAAGGATAATTATTCGAATCATACACTCATGAAAACCTGGATGAAGTAATAGCATACAGATTAAACACATCGTTTTCTACAATCTGTTGGAAAACAATATTCATATGAAAAAGGACAAAAAGATCGGAGTGAATTGAAACAATTACGTTTAGAATATCAACAAGTAAAAATGTAACTACTTGTAGGGGAATGTAGCTGGAAATCGAAAGGATTTAAGACTAGAAACCGTAGTCACTTTATGTGGAAGGAAGTTCACTAAATAGTAATTTTTATCATAAAGCTCTTTGGAATTAAAAAACGTTAGTTTTCCATTTGAATTTGTTAAGAATCTGTAACTATTTTTATAAAAATTAATGCTATCCTAGATAATGATAGTATTACAAAATTGTTGATACTATTTTATATATAATACTCCATTCCTTACTTACTGGTAAATCCAACACAAAAAACATCCATTCTCCTAGAAGAGTGGGTGTTTTTTGCGTGGGAAAGAAGAGACGAATAGATTAATTTATATTTTTGAAAAGCAGATTATAAAATCAGACTTTGCATTTAGAGATATATAAGGGATTTATAATTATATTGCAGTACTTAAAATAAATTTTATTGGACAAAAAATCTTTTGGTTTTTAGCGAGCTTTTTAATTAGCAGGAACTTAGGTAGCAGGTTAATTTATATGGGGGATTATACGTATGAGCATAGCAATCAAAATGCTATAGCAAGATAATCACAACCACTGAAAAAGCATCTACTATTTTCGAGAGAGCAGATGCTTTTTTTAAAAACAAATCACTTCTACATAATTACAGTCCGAACGAAATAAAATTCAATTTTACACAATGAAAAGTGCTATAATAGAAAATCAAATCATACTATTTAAAGCCAGACTTGTGAAATTTGTAAAGAGTCGCGAGGTAAGGGGACGTATTAGGCAAAGTCCAGGTTTTAAGTATTTCACTCAACGTAATATTTGCCCGTTTTTTTTTTTTTTTTTGCAAAATATAATATTGGAAAATACATCCATTGTATTCACTTACACATTGATGGATTTGAAGGTTATATTTATCAGCGACATATTGAATGTTTATCCTTACTGGAGTATACCCGAATATAATAATTTTACCATCTGACTTTAATAGTTGAACTAGATGTTCAAACAGATTATACGCTTGTTTAATTGTCACGACTTCCATATTTAAAAATCTTAAAAAGAGGTAGTCAGCTTTAATATTTTTTTGAACCGTGTTGGATGCGTCTGCTTGGAAGACAAAATCTAATTTCTTTTTTGCAAGCATAACCATTTTTTTAGATTGATCAGATCCAATATATTTTCCGCAAGGGAAATTTAATTTCAAATGTTCTAAAAACGTTCCTGTGGAGCAAGCTGGATCATAAAATACCTTATTTCTAGTTTCCTGGTTATTTAAATATTGAATAGTTACATCTCTAAAATGAGATTCATTAGCATCAAGGTTTTCTAATTGTGCACTGTTTAAGGAATTCCACGTTTCAAAAGTTATTATGTGCTCTTGAAAATCATCGTCCAAAGGCGAAAACGGATATAATATTTCTGCTTTTTTGTCATGTTGCAATGTTAAAAATACACTTTCTATTTCTTGTTGTGTACAAGGTGTATAATATAAATACACTTGGTTATCATTTATCTGATACGTTTGAAAGCGTCCTAAAATCATGTTTGGATAAATCATTGGTCCGATGTTTACAGTTTTAGTTTCAATATCTATTTCTTTAGCAATTTTTCTGCCGCAAAATGTGTAGTTTGAAGTTTTTAATATAAATAGATTTTCTCTTGAAAAATACGGTTCTACGTATACATTTGTTGAATGAGTGTATGGTGTTTTTTCTCTATTTAAAAAATCATCTAATATAATAATTTCATGATTTAAACGTTCATTAAGATTTAAAAATGATTTATTATTAATAGAAGTTTTTGTTTTCCCTCTATCTGAAGGGAAAACAATTTGTCCAAATAATATATTAAAGAATCTTTCTGTATTGGGTATAATTACATTTACTAAATGAACGCCATTGCTAAACTTTTGACATATTGAATAGTAAATATCAAAATCATAATTATTTAAACTTTGAACAAGGTAGTCTAAATATCCATCAAGATTGTCTAAAGTGTAATTACTTAATGTTTTAAAGTCCACCTGTTCTATTTCAAATGCATTTAATAAAGTATTTGTGTTAAATTCAGCACATGCATAATGGTTAGGAAAACCGTTTAGGCAATTAATATTGTGCATTATCTCTTTACTTGCATTTGGATATGCTTGTATCATGTGATAACTTTGAATAAGTTCAGAAATTGCTCTTTTTACAGCATATTCCCGATATAAAGAACTTCCACTTCCGTAAATAGGTATTCCAAACTTATTGTGTTCTAGTATGGCAAGAATAACAGGGATCTTTAATTCAGTTGTTAGATTAACTAGAATAATCTTTTGGTCAATCTCCTTTTCAGCTCTGCTTAAAAATTCCTGTACGTCTAGTGATAGTGTTTCGCGGTTGATTATTTTGACGGTGTCATTATTACGATAATAATAATATTTTAATAAAAATAATGATAAAGCATCACGTTCAATAACTTCATTGCTAGCATGAATGATTGCTTCGTTTAAGCTACAACCAATAGCGGTGCCGCTATTACTGCTATAACGCTTCAATTTACTATAATCTATCTCTTGATCAAAACATTTTGGGCTATCTGCATAAAATGGATTCGTAATAAAAGTCGGATACCATAACTCTTTAGAATCATTTTTTGTATTTGTATATTTTTTACAGAGTATTAATTTTTCTCTATCAGAATCAGAATCAGAATATAGTAACTGAATAATTTTTTCATTATTAAAATATTTAATATTAGGGATTTTTTCAAGAGGAAATAATTTTTGTTTAGAATAATCTATCTTATACTCTGTTAAATAATGTTCCAAAGACTCAAATAAAGCCCCAGCTTTACTAGTGAGTCCTCCTCCTTTTCCAACCCCTGATGTTAGCTTTCTTCCTTGTAAATCTACTAATTCGGCATATTCAGTTTGAAGAAATTCACCTATGTTTTCATAATTTATCTTTATACCTAGCTCTTTACAAACGTTAATTCCTTTATGAAGTGCATCATTTATGTTGTGTTCCCTTTCAAAATTTTTTTGCACCAAATTTTCCTCCTATATAATAAGGCGAAACGTCCTTAAAAAGGAGATTTCGCCTTATTATTAATTACTTTTTTTAGCCTCTTTTAGTTCAGTTGTTGTTAATTTCTGATCTCCATTTTTAGAAGAAATTCCTGAAAGTAAGTATCCCATTTTGTTCACCTCCACATCAAAAATTTTTTAATTTATTTTATAAAACTGTCGTTGAATAGGTAAATATTTCGTATTCAATAAAATTTTTTACCTATCCACAAGTTAATTTTACTGAATTATCCGAAAAAACAATATTCAATTTTTGCCTTTTAGAGTGGAAAAATAAGAATGGACATTTATAAAAAAGCGTATATAATTTTTCGTTTTAAAGGGAAGATGAGTGTTGGTAGGAGTAATTTTTTGATCATCAAGGAAACACACAAGAGAATGAGGTATAATCTATGTTTACCTAAAATACCTATTAATTTTTCACCTTTTTCAATCTATAACACCGAATTTTGTTTGAGAAAGTACTTAGTTGCTAGTTGTTTTGTATTTAATTATTTTTTGCCATGTTGAAACAATCCTCTTACAAAGAAATAGGGGAGGGCTAATCTATCATTCATACTCTGTCGAGTTAATTTAATTAGAAAATAAAAAGGGAAAGGTATAGTCAAAAGAAGTAATTAGTAGTGTGTTTCGATCACATTAAAACAGCTATCAGGTATTTTTTGCATTTTTTCAAAAAACGGTATGACACTCCACAATTAAAATAAACTTCTAAGGATATTACTGTGATAAACAATCAAAGGAAATTCCCTAAAATATGATTTAAGAGGTTTACAAATCTTTCAACTAGATATACGGATCTGAATGTTTAATTCTGATTATTTTGTGTATTTAAGGGCGTTATAAGTACAATTTATATTTTTAGGAAGAACGAAAAGTTTTTCGAATTGGAATAAATAACATATAAAAATAGCTCGAATCCATGAGTATATTATAAATGCAAAATTAGGGTAAAAATAGTTTTATTAAACACACCAAAACCACCATATATGAGTATAGAAGACCTAGAAGTTAGTACCATAATTAAAAAACTTGCAAAGATGCTATAGCAAACAAGTTGTGGTTATATTTAAAACGTTCATTTCTAGTCAATCATAATTCAATCATGAATATAAAAACAAAGACATTAAAATCTAACAATGTATGAGTGGGATTACCCATTTAGTGGTATAGATAATGATAGGAATCGAAATGCAGCAATTCGTCTTTTAACAGTAGGAGTTTAGAGGATAGTCTAGTAAATATAAGTTTCTGTGCTTAGGAATTTCCCTCCTTAAACTGTGCGTGATGATGTAACGTGGTGAGTAGTTTAGTCTAAATGTGGTGCACTATTCGGATACGGTAAATAAAAGTTTATATTTTCGTGTGTTGATGAATTTCAATGTATTGATATTCCAAATATCAACCATATAAGCTTGGAGATATTAAAAGGGGGATATATTATAAGAGGCATTTAAAATCACTTGAATAACATAGATTTAATATAAATAGATTATAAAGTATTAGATAAATAGAAAGTCTTATTAACTGCTCTGTATGAAAATAAAGAGCAGTTAATAAGATGTTGGTGAATTCATAATGCAATTAAGGAGAATTTTTATTATTTATTTTGTAAAACCAATTTACCTGTACGGAATAATTCTTGTCTTTTTCCATTTTCTTCAAAGGTATTATAAGCATAGACTGTCATTTTATTTAAATCCAAAGTTTGGCTAACAGAAAATCCATCTTTCTCTAACCAATTTATAAAAAAGATGCCTGGCGCTAGTTGACGAAAAGTAATATTTTCTTCTCCTTTAGCGCCTTTAGCAACACCTTCAATGCCTTCCCATTGAATTTTTTTATAATCTACATATTTAACATTAAAAACATCTTTTTTATCATATGTAATTTCGAATGTTTTACCAATAAATTCAAAACCATTTACAACATGACTATCCGATTTTTTTGATTGAGAGTTAGGTGAATGATATAGATTACATCCAGAAACTGCAGTTGATAATAATAAAATTGCCAAAATGACTTTTTTCATAATAACCTACCTTTTTATGCTGATTTTAATTAAAAATCTATAGAAATTTGTACTACAACTATTAATTTAATATAAATTTTCCCTCTTAATAATTGTAACGAAATTTATTAGCTATATATTTGAGAATTCAATGTATGATTTATACCTATTACTTTAATGAAAAATAAGTAAATAGATGAAATGGAATGTATTTACGTTTTAGATTTTAAAAGACATTCTGTTTTAATTAGAATAAATAATAACTACACAAACCTTGTAAATTGGCATAAGATTTGTGTAGTAAGTTATACATTTCTTTTAAATAGGATTAAACTAGCTTTTTTCTATATAAAAATTGAAGTCTTATTCAGACCAAATCCATTGATCGTCCTTTGGAGTTGAAGTTTTTGCCTCTTGAATTTTTTCAATATCATTCTCAAATGTTTCAGCAATATTACTTCTAATCCACTCGGGCATATTTTTTACTTTTACTTTATCCCCTATTTGGAATGTATTTGGTGATGAAAAATTCACACGCACAGTATCGAGTTTTCCAGATGGAGTTGGATATGTAACTGTCACATAATGACCCTGTTCACTCGTATATTCTGATTTATTTGTTATTTCTCCGACTATATAATTTGGTACCCCTAGATTGTTTAAATGTACTCCGGAAGTTAAGGAGTTAATTTCATCAATTTTCTCTACGGAGGTAGCTGC
>NZ_JAKUDW010000077.1:0-25077 GCF_022662595.1 Bacillus cereus group sp. BfR-BA-01524
TTCGCACAATTGAAGACTATAAAAGAAAGAAGCAACTATTACATAGTAACCATGAAGTAAATCAAGCACTCATCGATAATTTCTTCGGCACTTCGCAAACACAAGATATAAAAAACTTACCGACAGGTGTTGATCCGTTAACACTGCATAAAGTGAAAGGGATTATAAAAGGATTTGAAGAGGGCATTACAATAGAAGAAATGGGAGAACAAATGGGGGCCTCCAGAACAACCGCAAGAAGATATTTAGAATACTTAGTAGCGACAAATGAATGCACAGTAGAGTACACATACGGCATTATCGGACGACCAGAACGAAAGTACCGAATAGGAAGAGGACTATGAAAAAACGATTATTACTATGTATATGGATCATGACAGGAGTAATAGCTGGTTGTTCCTCGGAAAAATCCCATATGAATAAAGTGAACATCGACAAATTAGAAATCGTTGCGCCAAACGTTCAAGGCGCCGGATGGGACTTAACAGCACGGGCGATGCAAAAAACACTAACAGAAGAAAAAATCTTCACAAAACCAATCACAGTCACAAACAAAGTAGGTGGCAGTGGTGACGTCGGATGGAAATATACGAAACAAAAAGGTGGTCACGTACTGGCGATTAACTCAAGCTTACTCATAACGAACAACCTACTAGGCCACAGTAAACTAACATATAAAGACTTCACACCGCTCGCAACACTCGCATCGGACTGGGAAGTTGTTGTCGTATCAAAAGACTCAAACATAGAAAACGCAAACGAACTAATGGAACAACTAAAACAAAACAAGAAAAACTTCAAAATTGGTGTTGCCCCAGGCTTAGGAAACGACGATCACCTATCCTTCGTACAAGTAAGCAAAGCATTCGGCATAAACCCTGCCGAACTACAATTTTTTGTCTACGAAAACAAAGAAAAAATCATAAACGCCCTAACGAACAAACAAATAGGCGCCGCAACCATGACCCTATCCGAAGCCGAAAAACAATACAAAGCCGGCAAAATAAAAATACTAGCCGTATCCGCACCAAAGCGCCTAGACCGACTACCAGAAATCCCAACATGGAAAGAACAAGGCATCGACGTCATATTCCAGCACTGGAAAGGGATCATGGGCCCGAAAGATATGACGGAGGAAGAGGTTGCTTATTGGGATAGTGTGATTAAGAGGATGGTTGAGAGTGATAGTTGGAAGGGGATTTTGAGGGAGAGAGGGTGGAATTCTTATTATAGGGATAGTGGGGAAAGTAGGGGGTTTTTGGAGGAGAGTTATGGTTGGTATGGGGGAATGGTTGGTGGAGCTAAAGTTGATAAGTAATTTTAGCAACCACAACTCATGAAATATTGATATCATTCTTAGTATGTTTATTTAGAATTTTAAATAGAGAATATTTAGTTCAATAAGTTTTTATATATAATTTTCCTTTTATGATAATAATCAATTATCATGGTTTTATAGTTTAAGATAGAAAGGGAAATCTAAAGAGGAGTATAATTGAACTGAGTGATAAAACATTAAAGGTGTAGGACGGAGGAATTATGATGATACATACTTTAGTAAGGGGACAAAAGATAGAGGTTACAAAGAATCATCCAGAGATGAAAGGATTACTGGTAGATTTAACTTGGAATGCCCCGATGAATATGGATGTAGATGCATCAGCTTTTTTAGTAGGTTTTAATGGGAAAATTACTAAAGAAGAGGATTTCGTTTTCTATGGACAACCTTATTCTAGTTGTCAATCTGTTCAATTGGACCAAAATGAAACAAATGGAAATAAACAAAGATTTTCGATAGATTTTACTCATATAAAAGATGACGTACAAAAGATTGTATTTTCGATTACAATTCATAATGCCGAAGAGAAGAAACAGGCGCTACGAGATGTTTCACATATTCAATTAAAAATAAGCAACGCACAATCAGTATCAGAAATTATTCATTTTCCTATCACACATCCATTTACAGATGAAAGTGCCATTATTGTTGGAGAGCTATATCGACATGGAGGAGGATGGAAGTTCAATCCTATTGGAGCTGGCTATTTTGGTGGGTTAGCTGCATTGTGTACAAATTTTGGAATAGAAATCGCAGAGGATGAAAAACAATTTGTTCCTCCTGTAGAGAAGAAAATAGTTCCTACCCCGCCGCCAGTACAAAAAACTATTAATGTAGTGAAGGTTGAATTGAAGAAAAAACAATCTATAAATATACAAAAATCTAAAATGGTGACGGCTACTTTAGAATGGGAAACAAATAAAGATTTAGACTTATATTGTTTTTACGTAACAACTAATGGAGAGATGGGAAAAGTTTATTATAAAAATCTAGGTTCGTCTAAAGTGTCGCCGTATATTGTGTTGGACGGTGATTCGCAAGAACCAGGAAAAGAAACAATTCGTATTTATCGACCAGAAGCTTTAAAATATGTTTTATTTGCTGCATATAGTGCTGTCGGAAATGGAATAGGTAGTTTCTATTCTATGAAGGCTAAAGCTGTTGTCGATAATCATATGGGAAGCGTTGTAACAGCACCGTTATTAGAAATAAATGACCATGCTTATTGGGTGTGCATTGCTCATATTGATTTCACCAATTCAAATGAGATGAAAATTTCACACGTAGAAAGTTATTCAAAAGACCATTCAGAGGCTTCACCACTATTGTACGCGAACGGGAAGTTTCGAATGGATGTTGGACCGATTGAATTTAAAAATGAAGAGGATTATCAGAAGTATTTTAAATAATAGAGTATAAAATCATACATCATATTGTATGATTTTTCTTTTATACATAGTTTGGTAAAATAGTAGTAATTGTAATTTATTGTAACGGTGGGGATGAAGATGTTAGAGCAACTCATAATTGAATTGGCTAAATCAACGAAGCAGGTTGAGGATATAAAAGGTAATAAATCTTATTTGGTTATAAAAAAGGATGATGAAGGATTATACGTTGAAACTAAATTTTCACGTGAACAATATGAAAAGGAAGAGACAACAGCACCTTATTTTAAAGTGAGCTTTGGACTCCTTAAGAATTTTTGGCATAAAATTATCGATATGCGTACTGTAAAGGATGGAGATTTCGGACAAACAGGCGAACGTAATGCTTTCCTGGTAGTTTTCTTTTCACAGCTTCCATTTGTGAATGTGACTGAATCGACAGCCATTACACTTAAAGAATTCCAAACCGATAACCTACCAAGTGAAAAATATGATAAAGTTATGCTCTTTTTAGAAGAGATAATGAATGGCACATATAATCCGAGTACGCTACGTGAACAAACGGATGAGAATTTATATAGTATGAAGTCTCGCGCGCGTCAAGATTTAAGACTATTGGGCTTTTTGAATAAATCTCATGAAATGAATCAGCTTGTATTAAACGAATATGTTCAATCGGGAGTTAGGAATATCTATATTGCACAGCTAGTTTTAAGACAGGAATATTTCCGCCATGCTTTATTTGTTCTTGGAGTTTTAAAGAATTGTTCAAAAGATGATAAGAAAGCAGCATTAGTGGAGTTAGGGATGACGATTGTCCGAAATTCATTAGGAGATAATTTGATGGTTGAATCGGTAGCGAAGAGGCGTACGGGGAACTTATTAGATTGGCTTGAACTAGTAGGACTAATTAATGATGAATGGATTCCTGTTGAACGGTATGTAAAAGATGATGGAGAAAAGGGCGGTAGTATGGACAGTAATTTACGTGAAAAGTTTTTAACGGTTCTGAATGAGTATTTACAGGCGAGAACAGAAAGATTTGCAGGTCATAAAATGGGATCGTTTGTTAGGAATGAAATGACAACGGAAATAACGAGATTACCATTTATTGATCATAGTCAGTATGTTGTTACAGGGTCAGTTGGACAAGGGAATTGGGCTGCTGTTCCATGGCTTGCGATTATGAATAAAGATATTACGACATCTACGCAGAGAGGTTATTATATCGTTTATTTGTTTAGTGAAGATATGGAGCGATTATATTTAACGTTGGCGCAAGGTGTGACAGAAACAACTAAAGAAGAGATGCAAAAAATTAAAGAAGAGATTCGTGAACAAATACATATGTCCCAAAAGGTGAAAAAAGATGATGAGATTCTCCTAGGAACAAGCTCAAAAGCAAAAGGATATGCGAATTCAACAGCGGCTTATATTACGTATGATGCTAATAAAATGCCAAGTGAAAATGAGTTAGTAGAGGACCTAGAAGAAATGCTTCGCTATTACGAGGGATTTATTGCTTACAAAGAGGAAGGAACGAAATATGAAATGATCTATGAGAGGAAAGAAGTCTATTTAGATCAACAATCAATTATCGATCATGTGTCTTCTTATATTCAAAGTAAAGGTTTCTATTATGAGAAAAAGGATCTTATTAATTTCTTCCTTTCATTAAAGACGAAGCCATTTGTGATTTTATCAGGTATTTCAGGTGCAGGAAAAACGAAAATTGTTCAGTGGTTTGCGGAGAGTTTAGGGGCAACAGAAGAGAATGGACAATTTACGCTTATTCCGGTTCGACCTGATTGGAGTGATAGCTCTGATTTACTCGGTTATGTGAACCTCCAAGGGGAGTTTCAAGAAAGACCATTAATTAAAGTTCTTGAAAATGCAGATGCAAATCCAAATAGACCTTATTTTGTAGTGTTGGACGAGATGAACTTAGCTCGAGTGGAATACTACTTTAGTGATTTTTTAAGTGTAATTGAAAGTCGTAAATGGAAAGATGGAAAGATTGTTACGTCACCAGTACTTCCAGAATCAATTACGAATAAGCGCATTACGATCCCATCAAATGTATATATTATCGGAACGGTAAATATGGATGAAACGACACATCCTTTAAGTAAGAAAGTATTAGATCGTGCCAATACAATTGAGTTCAATACCGTTAACTTAGATTATTTTAATTTCTTAATGGATATGGAAGAGATAGAGGCTGAAATTGCTTCAAATCGTTCTTTAGAAACCGAGTATCTTCATCTAAAAGAATGCTTTAAGGAAAACGAAGATCTTGTGAGAAATATCTCAACTATTTTGATAGAAATAAATAAAATACTTGAATCAGTTGGAGCTCAAGTTGGGTATCGTATACGAGATGAAATTTGTTTCTATATGGCATACAACGAACAAGGAAAGTTATTATCGTTTGATGAAGCGCTTGATTATCAAATATATCAAAAGATTTTACCGCGTCTTGCAGGAAGCGATGGAAGAACAGAAGAGGTATTAAAACAGCTGTATGTATTATGTGCAAATGAAGAATATGATAGCGGCAATCATGACGCTTCATATGCTAAATATCCTCGTTCTGCTAACAAGCTGTCTCATATGTTAAGGAGGTTCGAGTATGATGGTTTCACCTCTTTCTGGATCTAATAATGAGATAGAGCTAGTTAAGATTGAAACAGAGGAGCTATCATTGACGATTAAAGGAAATCCTTATCATGAAAAATACGAGAGTTTAAAAGAGTATCACGCTATGAGTGCGGATGAAATGATGTATTTTCAGGTAGATGGGAAGGCAGAATCCGTTTCTGTATTTGATGCGAGATTGCAGAGATTAGATAAATGGAACGAACATCCGCCGATCTTTTTTGAAAATAGAAGTTATCAGCTTGTTGTTGTTCCGAAAAATAACAAGCAGCTCTCCTTTTATCATGAACATCCAGGATTTCGAAAACAAGTTAGTTCCATTCAAATGGGTTCACTTCACGTGTTAATGGGAAATCTTTCTTTTCCGAATGAAGTAGGAAATACAACGTTTGAAATTAAAGATGATAAAGAAACTTTATTAACCGTTACATTTGAAGTTTTTCCAGTAAAACTTGATTATAAGGATGATTATAAAGCTTTATTAGATGAGGTAAATGATGAAATTTATAATTTAGCGTTTCATCTACTAAAGAGAACTTACTTAGGAGCATCTGCAATTTACGCTACAAATCCATCGAAGAGTGAATTTTATCGTATTTTAAATGATTCCTTTGAGCGATTTATGAAGTCGATCTCTCGTATAAAAAGACAACCGCATCATACACTTATGACTAGACATCAACTTGTACGAGGAGAAAAAATTCGTAAACTGGATTCTATCGGAATGAACTATTTGCGAAAGCGACCACACTTGCTGCAAGGAGAAAACAGTATACCGACTAAAGGCATTACAGCTTTTAAGGAAGTGTCTCATGATACGCTGGAAAATCGTTTTGTTAAATGGATGATTCAAAGAGTTGTACATAAAATAGATGATTTACTTAAGGCATTAGAGCCGAAGTCTAGATATACACGTGGTGTAACTGATGAAGATTTGTTAGAACGTGTGAAAGATATGAAGTATCGAATGAAAAATGAATTGAACGATCCATTTTGGAGAGAAATCGGAAAATTAGATCGTTCAGTCTTTTCACTCGTGATCCAAATGGCAGCAGGCTATAGAGATGCATATCAAATCTTCTTAATGCTATCGCGAGGTTTAACATTACGAGGACAAATTTTTAAAATGTCTGTAAAAGATGTCGCAAGGTTATACGAATACTGGACGTATTTAAAACTCGGACAAATTCTATCTAAAAAATATATACCGCTTCATCAAGATGTTATTCAAGTTAAACAAGATGGTTTATACGTAACGCTTGATGAAAGTAAAACTGCAAAAAGAACGTTCAAGCATCCAGTCACTGGTGAAGTAATAGAACTGTATTTCCAGAAAAGGAACGGTAGACTGCCAACAGTTACACAAAAGCCAGATACGATGCTCGCTATTGAGAAAAAGGGAAAGAACTATCAATATCAATACATTTTTGATGCGAAATACCGAATTGATTTTGCTGAAAGGTCTCATTATAAAAAGAAGTATGGTACTCCTGGCCCAATGGAAGAGGACATTAATACAATGCACCGCTACAGAGATGCATTAGTTGTGGAACAAGATGGACCTTTTGAGCGAACAGCTTACGGAGCGTACGTACTATTCCCGTGGAACCAAGAGGAAGCGTACGAGAACCATCCATTTTATAAAAGTATCGAAAAAGTAAATATCGGTGGCTTTCCATTCTTACCAAACGCAACAAGACTAGCCGAACAATTTCTAGATCATCTCATTGAAAAAAGCCCAGAAGAAATTATAAGAGAAGGCATCCTTCCAAGAGGCACAAAAGAAGAATGGCACTCTTCATTAGAAGAAAAAGTATTAGTGGGCAGCGTGAAAACTGAAAATGACTATGAAACATATAGAAAAGAAGGCTTATACCAGTTACCAGTCACACAGTTAAAACCAGGTTGGCAAGAAGCAAAGTACATAGCATTATATGCGCCGAAAAAATGGCACGGAGAAAAAGGCGGAATCCAATACGTAGCCAAAATTAAACACATTCAAATGCAACAAAACGATGAGTATGTACATTTCAAACTAGAGCCATGGAAAAAACTAGACCACCTCATCCGTCCAGTAGGATACGGCATTCAAACATACACAATAACAACTATGTCGTTATTAAAAGAAGTACAAGAGCTTCCGGAACTCTTCATGAAATCAAAAGAAGAACGAATTCTTTGGAAAACGCTGCGTCGTTTTACAAAGCAAGTTAAGGTTGAGTTGGATCATAACAACTTAGATGAGGCTTCTACTATTAAGAGTTATTATGTGCAGGATGTTCAGATTTGGGTTGATTATGAGAATGAGGTTGTTATGGTGGGGGGAGATGGGCGAGTTAAAGAAGTTCCTTTGGAGTTGGTTGTTGGAAGGGGATCGGTGTTGTTTAGGGAAGTTTTAGAAGTACTGAATGTTAGGGAATAGTGCTTAGATGTAAGGGGGATTAAGTAATGGGCAAGAGACCAAATTTATTTTCACATGGAACAAGTGAGTTGTCGCAAGATGCTTTTATTTGTTGGTTAGCAGAGTGGGCGAACCCAATCTATAAAGAAACTGATGAATGCTTACATGAAGCTGGTATAGATTTTATTAGAAGAATATATGACTTACATAAAAAGAACTTTCCAGCCGCTATTAAAGAAATTAAGATTACGAAACAATTTAAAGGTTTAGATATACTCATTGAAATTAACGGTAATCAGGCTATTTTAATTGAAGATAAAACGTATACAAAAGAACATTCTAATCAACTGAAACGTTATTATGAAGATGTAATGAAATTTAAAAAATATGAAGAAATTGACCTGTTGCCTATCTATTATAAAATAGGTAATCAAAGTGATTATTCAGCAGTGATTGATGCAAAGTATATGTTGTTTACAAGAAAACAAATGCTTGCATTTTTACAAGAAAATATAGATAGAGGCGTTCAAAATCAAATATTTTTAGATTACTATTTTTATTTAAGAGAAATAGATCAAAAATATGATTCGTATAAGACACTGCCGTTAAGCGAGTGGAAAGGTGAAGTTTGGGAAGGGTTTTATGAGGAACTAAAGCAACGTGGGATCAACGGTCAATACGGGTATGTAGCTAATTCGAATGGTGGATTCTATGCCTTATGGTGGAATGAACAAGAGGATAATGATTGCAGGCAGTATTTGCAGTTAGAAGAAGGTAGATTATGTTTTAAGATACATGTTGCTGATAAGGATAGAAGAAAAGAAATTAGGGATAAGTGGAGTAAAGCGCTAATCGAACGAAATCATAATTATTCTTTCAATGTGGAGAAACCTAGATTTGGTAATGGGCGATATATGACGGTTGCGGTGGTGAGGGATTATAGAGTAGGAGATGGAGACGGGTTATAATCGGGAGACTGTTGATAAGCTTGTGCAGCGCTTCATTGATTATGGGAAGATTCTTTATGATGCGGATACACGGGAGTTATTTGTTTTGAATTGGCTTCGTTATAATCCTGTGACGAATACGAATGTGGAGAAGTGTGTGCTTCGTGAGCTGAAGGGTGTGAAGAATAAGGAGTTTGTACATATGTTTCTTCAGAAGTGCGCTGAGGAAGAGCTGAGTGTTCCGATGCTTTTAGCACATTTCGGTATGCCTGATGATTTGGCTGTGGATGATGTTGAGCCGATTTGTGAGGAGACAGAGGAAGAAGAGGTTGTAGAGGAAGAAACGGGAAGTCGCGTGTTTTCTTTTTATGAGCAACATTTTGGGAGTTTGTCTCCGCATACTGTGGAGGAACTGAGTGCGTGGATGGAAGATTTGTCAGAGGAGCTTGTGCTGAAGGCGCTTCAAATTGCGTTTGAGAATAATAAGCGGACGGTTGCTTATGTGAAGGGGATTCTGCGTGGGTGGCACGGGAAAGGGTTTACGAAATTGTGTGAGGTTGAGGCGGATACGGCTAAGTTTAGGAAGAAGGAGTCGTCTGTTAGTACCGGGGAGACGGAGGAGTTTTTGGCGAGGTGTGAGGAGTGGGAGAAGAATGCGCCGTCAGAGGAAGAGTTGCAGCGCTTTTTAGAGGAGCGCGGGTGGCGGCCATGAGTATTCAAAATGTGGAGGCGGAGAAGACGGTGTTAGGTTCTCTATTAATTGATGGAGAGCTTATTAAGGAGTGCCGTTTGACGGAGCAGTATTTTTCTATGCCAGTACATAAGTCTATATTTCAGTTAATGCGAAAGATGGAAGGCGAGGGGCAACCGATTGATCTTGTGACGTTCATTTCTAGGGTAGATCCGAAGTTTTTAGAGGGGATCGGGGGAATGGAGTATTTTATAGGGTTAATGGATGGTGTGCCTACTACTAGCAATTTCTCTTATTATGAGGGGCTTGTTCGAGGTGCGTGGAAAATGTATCAGGCCGGTGTTCTCGGGCACAAGATGGGAGAGCGTCTTATTGCGGAGAAGAGTGAGAAAGTTATCGGTGAGACGATTACGGCACTTTGTGAGTTAGAGGAAAAAGACTCTGTATGTGAGTTTGATTTGAAGGATGCGTTAGTTGATTTGTATGAGGAGCTTCATCAAGATGTGAAAGAGATTACTGGTATTGAGTCTGGTTATACATCGTTAAATAAAATGACGTGCGGATTGCAGGAAGGTGATTTTGTCGTTCTTGGTGCGCGTCCTTCTATGGGGAAGACTGCGTTTGCACTAAATGTTGGACTGCATGCGGCGAAGTCTGGAGCGGCGGTTGGATTGTTTTCGTTAGAGGTGAGTAGTAAGCAATTGTTAAAAAGGATGGCATCTTGCGTAGGCGAAGTGTCAGGAGGGAGGCTGAAAAATCCGAAGCATCGTTTTGCGATGGAAGATTGGGAGAAGGTAAGTAAGGCGTTTGCGGAGATTGGTGAGTTGCCATTTGAGATTTACGACAATGCAGGTGTTACGGTGCAAGATATTTGGATGCAAACTCGTAAGTTAAAGAGGAAGCATGGTGATAAAAAGATTTTAATTATTGTAGATTACTTGCAGCTTATTACGGGCGATCCGAAGCATAAGGGCAATCGATTTCAAGAGATTAGTGAGATTTCTCGTAAGCTTAAGGTATTAGCGCGTGAATTAAATGTTTGTGTAGTAGCACTGTCACAGTTATCTCGTTCTGTAGAGTCACGTCAAGATAAGCGCCCTCTTTTATCTGATTTAAGAGAGACGGGACAAATTGAGCAAGGTGCGGATGTCATTATGCTTATGTATCGTGAGGATTATTACGATAAGGAAACGAAGCAGAAGGAGATGACGGAGATTCATGTAGCGAAGCATCGAAACGGACCTGTTGGTAGTTTTAAGCTGAGGTTTTTGAAGGAGTTTGGGCGGTTTGTGGAGAGGGAGAAGTAGTGAGAGGAAGGTGTTTTGAAAATAGCATGTGCATGTGAACGAAAGTTGTAACGCTAATTTTATAAGTTATATAATAAAGAAAATGGTAACTAATAGTTAAGGGGGATTAGCTATTGGCAGGGAATGATATTTCTTATCATAATAAAGATATTCTGATGAAGTTTTTAAGTGAATGTTATAGGGATAAAGGGCTTGAAGCATATGGGTTAAAAGGTTATCCAAGAATAAAAGAATTGTTGCTAAATGAATTTTCGAGAGTTCGTGCAGATCAAAGGCGCTCAGATACTTTATTTGAAATGGAAGATGGTTCAATTTTAATGTTAGAGTATGAAAGTAATACCCGTTTCCTCGAAAACCATTTGAAGTATATGGATTATGCGAATCAAATTATGTATCGTTACTATAATAAGAGGAAAGAGTTACCGGATATTCGAATCGTAGTTATTTATACAAGTGAGGTAATGAATCCTATAGAAGAAATAGATGTATGTAGTATACGTTTAAATTCTAAAGCGGTTTTACTAAATGAATACAATGGTGATGCCATTCTTCAAAAGATTATTAGAAAAATGGAAGAAGGAAAATCTTTGACGGATGAAGAAACCATGAAATTAATACTTGTACCACTTATGCATAGTAGAGAGAAAAGACAAATTTTAATTGAAAAAACGATAGAAGTAGCAAAGTGTATCTCCGATGAGCAAGAACAAATTCAAGTTATTGCTGGGATTCTTGTAGCTACAGATAAATTTATTGATGAAGACTACGCGAAAAAGGTAAAGGAGTGGTTACGGATGACAAAAGTAGGTCGTTTATATGAACAAGAGAAGCAAGAAGAAATTGATAAAGCACTTTCGGCAGCTGGAATGCTCTTTAAAGGAATGAGTGTAGAAGAAATAGCTAAAAAATTAGATGTAACAATTGAAAAGGTGAAAGAGTGGGAGAAGCGTTTATCTCATTAATCGCTGGGGTAATGGCAGCGTCTGTATAAATTTATACAAAAATAGCCGAATATTTATTATATAATAGTCGGCTATTTTTGTACGGAGAAGTTGTTAGGTTTAATACGCAAATCTTTTGGTTTGCTCTTGAATATATTCCTCATTTCCCCATAAAGAAAGATCTTCTCTCTGCAGTAATCCATTGCTGCAAGTCATCTTGGCTACGTCGGACAAGTCGATTTACTAACACATCATGCCATACATAATCCTCTAATAAGTATATATGAACGGGGTCATCTGTATAAAAAGCAATATTACGCTCTTCAAGTGATGGTCCATAAATCATCTCTTTAGAATCTATCGATACAATAAACCAATGTTCTGTAGACAAAGTTTCTGTATAAGGTGTTATGCGATGAGCTTCTAGATTTTTAATGGGATTTTCAACATGCAGGGTAATACCTTGTATTGTAACTTTATCAGCTACTTCAGATAGATCTTCTTTTAACGCTTCATACATCTCATCCCACATTGAAATGACAATACGTCGTTCTGCTTTTTTTATTAATGCCTGACAATAGCTAATGATTGTTTTATTGTCTTTTAAAGTAATCACTCGATTATCCGTTTTTTCCTCGGAAGTTTCTAGTTTTTTTAATGAATCACTTATTCCTTCGTAAGTAGACTGCCATTCTGTTTGCGCCTTCTGTAAAAAGATTTCAACAGGTAGAGGTGAATAGCGAGTGGTGTCATTTATTTCTTCCTTCATGACAATTCCTTTTTCTACAAGGTTACCTAAAATCTCATAAATTCGAGCTCTTGGGACACCTGAATCTTTACTCACTTGATAGGCTGTGACAGGCCCTTGTTTAACAAGAGATACATAAGATTTAGCTTCATATTCATTGAAACCAATTTTTTTAAGCTGTTGCACTATGTAGTCCACTTTTTTCGTCCTCCGATGTTTGCTTTTATATTTTAACGTTACAATAACTGTTTACATTTAGCAAATTATTAGTTACTATTCGAATAGTGACTAAAGGGGAGGTTAATAGTATGGATTTTTATTTAGACCCATCTGTATTAATGATTTTGATTGTTTTTGGATTTGTAGCTGCATTCATTGATTCAGTTGTAGGTGGTGGTGGACTCATTGCTTTACCAGCTCTATTATTTACAGGACTGAATCCAGCAAGTGCAGTAGCTACGAATAAACTAGCATCGACAATGGGAAGTGCAACTAGTAATATTGTGTTTTATCGTTCTGGTAATCTGGATTTGAAATCGGCGTTTAAATTAGTTCCGCTCACTTTCATAGGTTCCATAATAGGGGCATGGACCGTTCATTTAATGAATCCAGAAGTACTGAAGCCGTTGATGCTGATTATGCTTGGGGCGGTCGCTATTTATACGATATTCAAAAAGGATTGGGGTAGTATTTCCACTCATAAGAAATTGTCTGGTCGACACGTCATTATTTTTACTTTTTTTGTTTTTGTTATTGGTTTTTATGATGGATTTCTAGGTCCTGGAACAGGTTCATTTTTAATGTTTTCTCTTTTATTTATTGGGTATGATTTTTTAAAAGCAGCAGGTAATGCGAAGCTTCTTAATTTAGGAAGTAATGTTGGTGCATTGTTGATGTTTATGTATGTAGGGCAAGTAAACTATGCGTATGGTTTTATAATGGGGATTGCTCAAATTGCTGGAGGGATTGTTGGCTCCAAATTCGCTATAAAAAAAGGCAGCGGGTATGTTCGTGCTCTTTTCATTACAGTAACTTGTTTATTGTTAGCGAAAAATCTGTATGACTATATTCAGTAAGTAATTAAAGAACGTAGAAAAGGTCAAAGATGCCTACATAGAATATAAGAAGATACCAGGAGAAAATTCCTTTTAACATTTTTTAGATGCTACCTTATTTGAAGATAGCATCTAAAAAGAAAATCTAAGTGAAGAGAATGAAAAAAATATAAACTCATATTTTTCTGGGGTATGTTTATTGATTATAGTGAAATGTTTACTCTATATTTTTCTTATAATTAGGCCGCAACAAACTCTTAAAATCCACCTCAGCAATTAGCACACTCAACAATATAAGCGTAGCCCCTAAGTATCC
The DNA here is from genome assembly GCF_022662595.1 of Bacillus cereus group sp. BfR-BA-01524. Taxonomy (NCBI): domain Bacteria; kingdom Bacillati; phylum Bacillota; class Bacilli; order Caryophanales; family Bacillaceae; genus Bacillus; species Bacillus cereus group sp. BfR-BA-01524. The sequence goes on from NZ_JAKUDW010000077.1 coordinate 13,792, forward strand.
TTTTCCTGTCAGCGTTTCACCTGTGAAAACGAAAGCAAAGCCTGCGGAAAAGACAGGTTCTAATGAAAAAATAAGACCTGTATGGGTAGGTGTAGTGTATTGCTGGGCAATTACTTGCACGATGAAAGCGACTGCTGTGCAAAATATGCTTAAAGCCAATATGATTAGCCATGAGTTGATTGTGCTAGGAAGTTTTGGCGTTTCTATCATGAATGAAAAAATAAGACTAAATAGGCCGACGAAACCTAGTTGTATGATCCCAAGTGCAATGGAATTCACATGTTTCGTTACACTTCCAGTAATGATGACATGGATCGCATAAAACAGGGCAGACAGTATGCAAAATATATCGCCGTTACCGATCCTGAATTCGCTCGTTAATGTTAATAAGCCGATTCCTATTATCGTTAAAATGATTCCTACTATAACTTTCTTTTCTGGAATGTGTTTTAAAAATATAGCTGATAATATCGGAATGAAAATGACTGTGAGACAGAGTAAGAAACCGGCATTAGAAACACTCGTATACTTTGTGCCGAAAGTCGCGAAAATGTAAACGATAAATAAGACAGAAGCGAGTATAAATGCATATTTTACAGTTTTAAAATCGATCTTAAATAAATGTTTGTAAAATATTAAACCTGATAAAAGAAAAGCGATAATAAATCGTAATGCGATTAAATTATATTCTTCTATGCCATCAAGTCCAAGCTTTGTAAGTAGGATGGATGCACCCCAAAAAAATGTAACTAGTAGTAGCCCTAAATCCGCTTTTAATTGTAGTTTCATTTCTATTCCCTCGTTATGTATAAATTTTATCCTGCTATTTGTGGGCAGTAAGATTCTCACCTCAAAATTCGGCTGGAGCAAAGAAGTTAGGTGGGAGATCAACTGCCCGTAAATGCCCGATTGGTTCAACTAATAATCAGTGGGGGATGAACAAAACCCCCACTGATTAAAGTTTCATTTTATAATCCCATACCCCTATCCCCATTTTTTATTTTAATATTAATTCTGAATATTTGTAACTTAAATTTATCGACGTTTTATTTTATAAGAAAGAGGCTATTGTATAATCCGGTCTAATCGGTTCATACAATAGCCTCTTTTCATTTAAAAGTTCCTATCCAGCAACAATCCAAGCTGTTCCGCGACAACTTCCGGCGGGTCAGGAAGTCCTTTCATAAAGTATGTCTCCACGACTCCTACAATGGCGTAGCCGAAGAATGTAATAATCATGTCTTCACTAAATCCTTTGTTTATGCCTTCTTTAATATCTATGTCATCTTTTATTTGTTCGATGATGTAGTCGAAGAAGTGTTTGCGGAAAGCAGAAGCTCCTTTTCCAGCTAGCATCGTTGAGAAGAAGAAGTAGTGTTGTTCCATGTTTTCAAACCAAGCGATGCAAGCTTCTCTAAAGCTTAAATCGTGGAGAGGAGCGCACAGTGTTTTTAGCGCTTCGATACGTTCTACAACGAGTTTATCGAGTAAATCATATTTATCGAGGTAATGAAGGTAGAACGTTCTATTTCCGATGTCCGCTGTGGTGCAAATGTCCTTTACTGTAATTTTATCAAATCCTTTTTCGGCCATTAGTTCAATAAAAGCGTTTTTGATGGCTTCTTTTGATTTAATAATCCTTCGATCGACTTTTTCCATTGTGTCACCAAACTTTCTTTATAGTTAATACACAATTTTTATGGATGTGTGTATTAATGCGTGAATTCACTAAAATTGACGTTTGAAAACATCTCTTTTTCATTTTATATTATACACACGGGAGAGATAATGCATCAACGTGCATTAATTCTTCCGAGTATCATTTCTTAATGAAAGAGGGGGATGTAGTCACATTTCGTGCTCTAAGTAACTTTCTTCAAAAGAACAAATAACAAAATAATGACAATTTTATATATGAAAAACAACGAGAAAGAGGTCAATTATGAATCCGAAATATAACAACTTATTTGAAGCATTTACATTTAAATCTGGTGTTACTCTGAAAAATAAAGTCGTGATGGCGCCGATGACAACTTGGGCTGGTAATGATGATTATACGATTTCAGATGAAGAAGTAACGTATTACCAAAAGAGAGTGAACGGAGTCGGGCTTGTGATTACGGGATGTACACATGTACAGGCGAACGGTATCGGTTTTACAAATGAGTTTGCCGGTTATGATGATACGTTTATTCCAAGTTTACGTAAGTTAGCGGATGCGGCTAAGAGCGGCGGAGCACCGGCTATCCTTCAAATTTTCCATGCAGGGAACAAAGCATTACCTAATTTCACACCGGGCGGGGATGTCGTAAGTGCAAGTGCTTTAGAAACAGAAGCTTCTCCGTTTGCACCATCTGTATTACCGAGAGAACTTTCGCACGATGAAATTTTAGAAGTGATTCGTGATTTTGGAGAAACGACGCGAAGAGCAATTGAAGCTGGTTTTGCCGGCGTTGAAATTCACGGTGCACACGGATTTTTACTAAAAAACTTCTTCTCACCATTCTTTAATAGACGTGAAGATGAGTGGGGCGGTTCTTTAGAAAATCGCTTACGTTTCCCGCTAGCAGTCGTTTGTGAAGTTCAAGCTGTTATTAAAAAGCACGCGAAGAAGCCGTTCGCATTAGGATACAGATTTTCACCTGATGAACCGCAAGAAGGTGCTTTAAGAATGAAGGATACGTATGAGTTAATTAATCATCTTGTCGAAGCAGATGTTGATTATGTTCACGCTTCATTAGCACGTGCCCTTACTGCAAAACCCGTGGATAGTCAGGACGAGAAAACGTACCTTGAATTAATCGCCGAGCATGTAAACGGCAGAATTCCGTTAATGGCAGCTGGTTCTATGGTGACGCCAGATGATGCGTCGTTAGCGCTAGAAAAAGGGATCACACTTGCGGCAATCGGCCACGGGTTAATTATGAATCCAGACTGGGTAGAGAAAGTGCAAGGCGGAAAAGAAGGTGACATAAAAACCGCTATTAAGAAATCAACAGTAAGTGAACTAGAGCTTCCAGAAAAGCTTTGGAATGTTATTCAGGCATCAGGACCATGGTTTAACATCGAAGATTAATTATGAAAATGTATTAATAAAAAACGACTATGAAATGGAGAGATTCATATGAAAAAGCAAGTAACGTTTAAAAAATATAATTTGAACATGGCTGGTAATCTGCATGTACCAAACGAAATGGATGATAGCAAGAAATACCCGGTTCTTATCGTTTTACATCCGGCTGGTGGAGTGAAAGAACAAGCAGCGGGTCTTTATGCCGAGAAGTTAGCGGCTGAAGGATATGTCGCGTTAGCATTTGATGCGGCTTATCAAGGGGAAAGTGAAGGGTTACCTCGCTATCTTGATGATCCAACATCTAGAGTAGAAGATGTGCGCGCGGCGGTAGATTATGTAACGACACTTTCTTTCGTTGATCCAGAACGAATAGGTGTAGTTGGTATTTGCGCTGGTGGCGGTTATGCGATACGTACAGCACAAACGGAACGTCGTATTAAAGCTGTTGTAGGCATTAGTGCGGCAGATATGGGAAGAACGTTCCGCGAAGGCTGGAATGGAGAGGCTCCAATATCGAATACGATTCAGACGCTTGATGCAGTTGCAAAACAACGTACTGCTGAAGCGAATGGTGCGGAACCGATGTATCTTTCTTACGTGCCGCATGAAATTGATGAAAATACAGATTCGGAAACAGCGGAAGGATATGAATATTACAGAACAGCTAGAGCGCAGCATCCGAATTCAGTAAACAAATTGTTGTTTTCAAGCTTTGATAAAATTTTAGCGTTTACGGCAATCGATGAAAAAATGAGCTCTTTATTAACGCAGCCAATTCTATTAGTTGCAGGAAGTAAAGCAGGGACACTTTGGCAAAGTAAAGAAGCGTATGAATTAGCGAATGAATCGAAAGAATTGGTCATTCTGGAAGGTGGATCTCATTTTGATCTGTACGATATTCCTGAGTATGTCGATCAAGCAGTAGTGAAGGCGACGGAGTTTCTTGGAAAACATTTGTAATTTGATTCTTGCGAGGCAGTAGAAACACTTTCTACTGCCTTATAAAAAAATAGGAAAAGGAGTTTTGACTATGACGAATGTATTAATTCTTGGAGCAAACGGACAAATTGCGCGTCATGCAATTGATATATTTTTAAATGAAACGGATGTAAAGTTAACGTTATATTTACGAAATGCAGATCGAGTACAGCAATATGCTTCTGATCGTGTACGTATTGTGGAAGGTGACGTTTTAAATCGTGTAGCGTTACAAGAGGCGATGGTAAATCAAGATGTAGTGTATGCGAATTTAGCTGATGATGATTTAGAAGAGCAGGCGAAAATGGTTGTGAATGTGATGGAAGAGACGGAAGTAAAACGTCTTATTTTCATTAGCGCACTCGGTATTTATGATGAAGTGCCAGGAGAGTTCGGGAAATGGAATAACCGTACGATTGGTCAATATTTAGGACCGTATAGAAAAGCTGTTGATGTAATCGAGGCTTCAACTCTTGCATACACAGTATTAAGACCAGCGTGGTTAACGGATTATGATGAAGTGGAGTATGAAATTACAGAAAAAGGTGAGCCGTATAAAGGAACGGAAGTATCACGTAAAAGTGTTGCAGCTTTCGTCGTGAAATTAGCGCAGTCACCAGATTTACACGTTGGCGGAAACTTAGGCGTAAACAAACCGAATACAGACGGTGATAAACCAGCCTTTTTATAAGGAGGATGCAAATGAAAGTTATAATCTTTGGAGCGACAGGTATGGTCGGTCAGAGTGTATTACGAGAAAGCTTATTAAATGAGAAAGTAAAAGAAGTCGTAACGATTGGTAGAAAACGTACGAATGTGATGCATGAAAAATTAACTGAAATTGAGCTGACAAATGTGGCTGACTTATCGTCTATTGAAGAGCAAATAACCGGATTTGATGCATGCTTCTTTTGTTTAGGTGTTTCTTCTCAAGGGATGAAGGAAGAGGCGTATACAAAAGTTACGCATGACTTAACATTATCCGCCGCAAACACATTAGCGGAGTTAAATCCAAATATGACGTTCATTTACGTATCTGGTAGCGGCACAGATAGTACAAAATCAGGACGTACGATGTGGGCGAGAGTGAAGGGAAGAACGGAAAATGAGTTATTACGTTTACCTTTCAAAGCTGCGTATATGTTTAGACCAGGGTTAATCATCCCGGCAAATGATGTGAAATCAAAAACGAAATTATATCAATTGATGTACGATGTGATGAAACCTTTTAATCCACTATTGAAGAGGTTTGGCAGTGTAATAACTTCAGAACAATTAGGAAGAGCGTTGGTGCGAGTTGGGAAAGATGGATATGCTCATTCGATTATTGAAAGTTCGGATTTGAAGAAGATCGGTAAGTAATAGTATGTGTATAAAAGCCCAGTTTGGAGGGGCTTTTTTTCTATGTAAAATTTCACTTGTTTTGTTTACATAATATCTTTACAATCATTTGATAAAATATATGTAACTGCATATTGTGAGGGTGGGTGGTTATCCCTTCTTTCCATTTGGAAGGAAAGGGGGTGATAATATGGAGTTTTTGTTTGACCTTGTAAAAGAATTTGTAAAAGCGACTGTACGTGAAGTTTCAGCGTATTTTTTGCGGAAGCAACTTCTGAGTAAGGACAACAAAAAACCCACTCCGCGCCGTAGGAAGCAAAAGGGTGGGTTTCGTAAAAAATAATAACGTATAATAACCACCACCCTATACGGTAGCAGTTAAGGAAGAGATGTTAGCGCATCTCTTCTTTTTATTATATGCCAATTTATTCGCTGTCACACTTATATAGTATTCTACCGAAAATATATCATACTCCTATTTTGTGGTCAATTTGATCCCGCATTAACGGGCAGTAAGACCCCCACCTCAAAATTCAGTGGAAGCAAAGAAGTTAGGTGGGGGATCAACTGTCCGTAAAAGTCCGATTGGTGAGGGCTGATAATCAGTGGGGGATGAACAAAACCCCCACTGATTAAAGTTTCACTTTATTGCATGATTGAAAAGGTGTAGTCTTAATCCTCTTCAAACTGAAAAATATCCCGATTAATAAGTTGGTGGAGATACCTATCCATTTCAGCAGCAGAAACTTTTCTTTCACTTTTAAACCACCATGCGCTTAGTGAGGTGATTGCCCCTGAATAAAATTCAATGATTAAATCATTGGGCATCGTATGATTTTTGTGCAGTTGATTTAACGCTTCTATTTCTTGTTTTCTCGTTTCGTGACTTAAATACTGTGTTCGGTTAATAAATTGTTCATCAGACATTTGCGTTTCTAATATTTTACCGATTTCTTCATGGTGTAGAAATTGTTCCATTACTTGAAATGGTTTACTTAATCGATCTGAAACCGGTATTTCAGCAATCATCTTGCTGTATCGTTTAAATCCAAATGCTAATAAAGCATCTTTATCTTCGAAGTGTTTATAAAAGGTTGTTCGGTGTACCATTGCGCGGTCACATATTTGGTTAATCGTGATCGTACTATATTTCTGTTTTGATTGCGTCATTAATTCAAATAAGGAATCCCACAGTAATTTATGTGTACGTCTAATACGTAAATCAAGTTGTTTTTCACTATCGTTCATCTACAATTCTCCTTTTTTGTAGATTAAATATACAGTGGCTGAAAATTGATTCTCCCTTTTTAATCTACATATGTATATTATATTACATGTGTTCCGGTATATTTAAAGTTTTTTAAGTAAGAAACAGGAGGAGAATCTGTAAATGAATATGACAACTAAGAGCCCAGCAAGTGGCAAAGTTGATACTTCTAATTTGAAACATACCCCCATTTTAATTGCATTACTTTTAGGGGCAATGGTTGCATTATTAAATGAAACATTACTTGGTAATGCGTTAACGGTATTAATGAAAGAATTTGACGTAACCGCTTCAACGATTCAATGGCTTTCTACAGCTTATATGTTAGTAGTTGGGGTTTTAGTTCCAATTACAGCGTTACTTCAGCAATGGCTCACAACGAGACAAATGTTTTTGATCGCTATGGTAACGTTTTTAGTCGGTACATTAATTGCGGGATTCGCACCGACATTTTCCGTTTTATTAATTGGCCGTATCGTCCAAGCTGTAGCGACGGGGTTAATTACACCGTTATTAATGAATACGATTTTAATCATTTGTCCACCTGAAAAACGTGGTGCGACAATGGGATTAATCGCACTCGTGATGATGGCAGCTCCGGCAATTGGCCCTACATTATCTGGAGTAATTGTGGATTCATTAAATTGGCGCTGGTTATTCTATATTGTTATTCCTATCGTGATCATTTCCATTATGATTGGGATGAAGTACATTCAAAATGTTTCAGAGTTAACAAGGCCAAAAGTAGATTACCCATCTATCCTTTTATCGACATTAGGATTTGGCGGGCTTGTGTATAGCTTTAGTGCATCGGGTGATTTAGGATGGTCCGATGCAAAAGTGTATGGCACTTTAATTGTTGGGCTTATCTCATTATGTATTTTTGCCGTTCGACAATTGAAAATTGAGAATCCAATTTTAGAATTACGAGCATTTAAAGTTCCGATGTTTACATTATCAGTTGGATTAATTGTCATTGTGATGATGTCGTTATTTTCAACGATGACTTTATTACCGATGTTCCTGCAAACCGTTTTACTCGTTACAGCTTTTAAATCAGGAATTATCATGCTTCCGGGAAGTGTTATTAGCGCCATAATGGGACCAATCGCAGGTAAACTATTTGATAAATTTAGTCCGAAAGTTATTATCGTTCCCGGCATTGTCTTAGTAGGAATTGCAATGTTCTTATTTAAAGGCATTACTCCTGATACATCAATGTTACAAATTATTGTCATGCATAGCGTATTAATGGTTGGACTCATGTTTGTCATGACAGCACAAACATACGGTTTAAATCAATTAACACCAGATTTATATCCGCACGGAACAGCACTATTTAGTACGTTGCAACAAGTAGCTGGCGCAATTGGTACAGCTATCTTTATTTCGAAAATGTCTTCAGGAACAACTAAGTATATGGAAAGCTCCGCAAATCCACTGGATCCAGTAGAGAAGTTAAACGGTTTAACGTCAGGGTTCCAAGGTGCATTTGCACTTGGGTTAATCTTTATTATTGTTGCATTTATCGTATCGTTATTCTTAAAAGAAGAGAAAGAAGGAGTAAAGGCAGCGAGGGTTTTACAGAACGAACATTAAGGTTTATATAAAAAAGACATCTTTCCCTAGAAAAGATGTCTTTTTTATATTTTTTTCGTAACACTTGTTTTGGGTGTCTTCATACATAAGAATTGGTATGTACAATAATTATCCTTTTTGAGAATAACGATGCAAAGCCGTACTAATAACTAATAGTTCACCAGATGATTTAGTGACATCGTATATAGATCCTGTTATGAGAATAGGCATAGTCATGATTGTAAAGTTGTTATATTTATATTAAACGATTTGAACGTTTTTTATAGTAAAAATTAGAGACACTTCAATAAAAAGGAATTTAATATGGTATTCTTTAGTTAAGATATGTAAACGAAGACAGGGGAAATGAAGATGGACAAGAAGCTAACGTATTGGCTAGCATCTATTATAGGTGTAGTAGTACTTGCAACTGGTATGACTTATGGAATGTTACAGTTTGCTGAAGTCCCGCTTGAGAGTAAGGACCATGTTTTTGCAGAGGTTAATAAAGAAGACATACTATCGAATGAAGCAGAAGTGAAAGGCTCAAATGCACAACTTCACATTACAGTAACTTCTACTGAAGAAGAAGTGATTTCAGCTATGCATAGCATGACTCATCAAAAAGTAAAAGCGTGTGAAGGAAAGGGAGCAACCCCTATGTCCAAAAAGAATGCAGAGAAAGTAAGAAACATTCTAAACGGAAACAATTTCAAGAATAAAGAAGAGCTATTAGCAATTACTGAAAGATGGGCAAATAGAGATTTTAGTGAAATTTTAGAAGAACATAACTATTTTATTAAACTTCAAGGTGGCAAGATAGGTGAAGCTACAGTAATGGATAAGGTAGACGAGCAAGTATTCTGTTTCAATACTTTCGGTGATGATGTAACGGCCGCATTATTTAAATCAGGAGATCTTCAAGCGCTGTAAGGTGTTTTTTCTTTGATATAAAGAAAGCCTCAAGTATTCATATACTTGAGGCTTTTCCAATGGAAAGATAGGAATGATCCGAATTCCTTACATTAAGAACAAAGTGGAATTACTCCTAAACCAATTAATAAAGCTGCAGTAACTGCTGGAATTGGTACAGGAATTTGAATACCTTCTACAAACAAGAAATACTGACCACTTACTATTTTAAAACAAACTAATTGCATGGCTATTCCTCCCTTCTTTTAGAATTAATACATTATATTATTTTATCTATTTATTGTTATAGTTAAATTATTCATTTTTAAAAATATAGTTAATATGTAAATAGTTTTCGAAAGGACCTGCTCAATCAATACGAAAAAACATAAGATGAAACGAATCCATTAAAATACATGAGTGAACCTTAGTTTTCCCCTCTTATCTAAAGGAGGAACTATTATGGGCTATGGTGGTAGTTGTGGCGGTTGTGGCTTTTCTGGAGGCTTTGCTTTATTAGTTGTGTTATTCATTTTATTAATCATCGTTGGAGCTTCTTGTTTCTGCTAAAAACTATTGGAAAAGACACTCATATGGAGTGTCTTTTCTTTCGTGCAAAATGATTCCTGATATTATCCAACTGTATAAAGTATACGGTATATTTTTTCCTCATTAGACATATAAAAATGTTGGAGGGATGTTATGAAACTAGTAGGGAAGCACATTTATATCCGGCTTTATAAAACTGATGATGCCAACGCGTTAGCTAACTTACATATTAGAAATCGCGAATTTTTTCAGCGAGTTTGTCCATTGCTCCCAGAAGTTTTTTATACAGAAGAACATCAAAAAATACGTCTTGCACAAGCTCTAAAAAAGACAGCTGAAGGGCAAGTATACCCTTTTGGAATCTTTTTAAGAGAAAATGATAAGCTTATCGGAGACATTTCATTAACTCAAATTGTTAGGGGAGACCTCCAAAGCTGTTATACGGGATTTACTTTAGATAAGGAGCATAATGCAAAGGGTTATACAACAGAGGCTCTTCAACTTGTTGTAGACTTTGCTTTTAGGGAATTAAAGCTACATAGAATTGGAGCAGGAGCGATGCTTGATAATATAGCATCTATTCGTGTATTAGAAAAAATGGGGTTTAAAAAAGAAGGTATAGCGAAAGAAAATATAAGGATTAATGGCAAATGGACAGATCATCAAATATTAGCTATCATCAACAGCTTGGATGTGTAAGCTTATTTTGATTCCAATAAAGATAATCATGTAACTCTTCAAACTCTACCAACAGTTTTATAGAGACCTTTACAATTTTCGGATCAGAAACTAACCTTACAAGTCTTGAAATTCCACCTAACTCTACAATTACTCTATTTGAAAATTTTACAACTAACCACACTAAGACTCTTATTCGTTTTAGTTTTAGCTTTGTATTTGCTGCGTTCGTCACATTGACTAGTAGAATATTTAAATCCACAACTCCACAAACAATTAGATTAACACCAGGGAGATACAAGGACTTTCTTATTTGAGGATGTTAAATGCCACTTCAGTTAACGCCTCATCAAGGCTATTATTTATCCAACAAACAACATATATTTTTTGTGATAAATCAAATTCATATTACTGTGAGAATAGTGATTCTGGTTATTAGTAGTTATTAAAGAGGGCCTTGGCTCTTTTTTTATTTTCTTTCGACATAATATGACAATATACGAATTAATAGTTTGGTATTATTATCTAGAAATCTTACATTTATCTACAAATTATTATTGTATTTTTAATTTTTAAAATGTAAAATATTTCAATGTAAATACATACCATTTAGGGGGATAAAGAAATTTATGAAAAAATTATTAGCTTCAGCAACAGCGGTAACACTATTAACAGTGGGGTACAGTTCTTCTGCATTTGCAGCTAAGAGTCCTAATGATACAAAAAACTGTGGCCATTTTAAAAGTCAACAAGATGCTCAAGCATTCTGGGATCAAAATGGATATGGTGTTGGAAATGATCCGCACCGTTTAGATAATGATAAAGACGGCATTCCATGTGAAGATTATAAATATCCAAAGAGCACAAATACTACAACAGAAAATAAAGAAACTACTAAACCTCAAGAACA